>JAGBXG010000010.1 GCA_017629415.1 Pseudomonadota bacterium
AAAAGCGACGAAGGGGGCTTTCGCCCCCTTCTTAAATTCTTACCATTTGACTTGAATATCGCGATGTTCTTCGCTGAAGAGTTAGCGGTTATCGCCGTCGGCCCAAATCACTTGGTCGCCGTTGATTTTGACGGGTTTGTAAACGACGACGGTTTGAGCGGGTAATTCGAGGGTGATGGTGCCGTTGCTGGTGCGCGGGGCTGCCTGCGGGTTCCAGAGGCCGAGTTCGGGGGCTGAACCGGTAATGGCGTAGGTGCCATCTTTGGGCAGATGGAATGTGATAGTGCGGCGTTCGTGGCTGATGAGCGGTGTTTGGGATGAGCGAATGAAAAGGCGGACCGATTCGGGTTCGACGGTCAGGTTGCCTTGGTGTTGACGGTTGGTGTCAAGTTCGCGCCAGATGCCTTCGGGCAGGGTATAGGATTGCGCGGTTTTGGCTTGCGAAACGATGAGAAGGGCTTGTTCTTGATTCAGCTGGCGAGCGAATACGGCGAATCCGAGACGGTATGCAAGTGTTGATGTTGTGCCGGATGCAAGAACGGGGTGGTTTGAACGAAGTTTTAGCGCGTTTTGAATGAGCTTGTAATATTCGGCTTTTTGGAAGTCCATGTCGGCGCGGTTATCGGGTTCTTTGGCGCCGGCAAGGGGTGTTTCGGTGCCATAATAGAGACTGGGAATGCCGCGCCAGGCCAGAAGAACGCGGAGGGCACGGCCCATGGCGGCGGTATCATTCTGGCAGAGGCTGATGAATCGCGGCATGTCGTGGTTGTCGATGAATGTCACCATTTGATTGGGGGCGGTATAGAAACGGTCGTTGCTGATGACGCTGGCCAGATTGGCGACGGATTTGTGTTCACAGAAGACATCGCGCAGGGCAAAAGTGAGGGGAAAATCGAACAAGTGTGTGAATTTGCCGGCTTTTTGGATGTCGTCGACTTTTTTGGGGTCGCCGTCGAAGTATTCGCCGAGGAGCATCAGGTTGGGATTTTGGGCCTGCATAGCGGTGTTGAATTTGGTCCAGAACTTGAGATCGACGTGTTTGACGGCATCGAGGCGGTAGCCGGCGATGTTGGGCAGGCCGATCCATTTGTGGGCGGCTTTCATGATGTAGTCATAGACTTCGGGGTTATTCTGGTTGAGGTCGGGGAGGCCGTGGACTTGGCGTTGTGTAAGCTGAATGGGGTCGTTCCAGTCTTCGATGGTGAGGGCGGGATTAAACCAGTCTGGTTTTTGTTCGACGAGCGGCGAACCGTAGCCCACGTGGTTGACGACAAAGTCGAGGATGATGCCGATGCCTTTGGATTGCGCGGTTTGAGCCAGGTTGAGCAGGTCGTTTTCGGTGCCGAAATGGGTATCGATCGTATTGAGATCGTAGGTCCAATAGGCGTGGAAAGCGGCGTTTCCGAAGAAATTTTCGGAAGCTGCGGTGAAAACAGGTGAGAGCCAGATTTTGGTGATGCCCATATTGGCGAGCCAATCGAGTTTTTGGCGCACGCCTTCGAGATCGCCGCCGTGCCAGGCGACTGGGTCTTTAAGGTCGATGGGATTGATATCGTTTTGGGCATTAAAAAAGCGATCTATTAATACGAAATAGATCGCTTCAGCTTTTGGGGAAGCCCCCTTTTCGGGAGCTTCATGGGTCGCCCCTTCGGGGGCGGCAGCCACCGGCGCGGCGGCTGCATCATTGCGAGTGACTCGGCCTTTCATGAACCGATCGATCAGGCTGCCAATATGGCGTTCGATTTCGGCCTGAACGGATTCGATGGCATCGTCGCCGTTTTCGTGGGCATACATCAGGGCGGCGGGAACAGTGAACTTGTCGTTCAGGGTATTGCGCGTGACCATGTCATAAATGGTGACATTGACATTGACGTTCCAGCGATAACGGCCCGAAAGAGGTGAATAAAATTCGGTTGAAATTTCTGTAAGTAGAATGAACTGCGAACCATTGGCAGAAGCTTTCAGGGCTTGGATACGTCTGTCGGTATCGCGGATGGCCTCGAGCTGGGGTTTAATGCTGTCGAAGGAGATGGGAGCCACTTTGAGATTACGTTTGCTCAAGACCTGATCGAGTGCGGCGCGCACTTCTTCTTCGATGGGAGCGGAAGTCATGGCATTGACATCGTCATGTGTGTAGACGACGGCAAAGCTGAGGTTATCGGCATATTGCGGCGTGGGCGTTTGCGACACGCAAGCGGGGCAGATGAAGGCCACAGCGCAAGCCAAAAGGAGGAGCAATAGAAATGAGAATTTATAGGATGTCATATTCAAACTCTTTTTACTGACGTTTGGGGGCTGAATGGAACCTTGTATTTCATTCAGTTTTTTTGGAGGGGGGATTTTATCAATTCGGATTTCCTGTCGTTTTTGCCGCAGCCCCCTTTCTTTGGGGTGAGGTTAAAGCCCCTCTTGCATGGAGAGGGGGGTGGGGGGTGCGGCATGCCGGTTGCGAAGCGGCATGGGGTGAGAGCAAAGCCCCAAAAGAACTTTGCGTCTTTTTAGAACCATGCTTCAGCTTCGATGGCGATGACGTGGTGCCAGTGACGGGCTTCGAGCTGATCCAAAGTATCCTGTCCGAAGAATTCGTTGGTGATATCGACCAAGTCGGTGTTGCTGTTGGGGAATGCATCGTGAGCATTAGAGTACTGGACACCGTACATGAGTCGGAGGGACGGACGAGCGAAGATGCCGGCGCCGCCGGGATTGAGGACGAATCCGAGTTTACCTTGCCATGTTTGGCGGTTATCGAGGTCGCCGTATTCCAAACCAAGTGGGTTGGATTCTCCGTTGCTGGATTGACGGATAGATCTTGGGTGTTCCTGCCAGAGGTTACCGTTCAATGATTTTTCGTGGGCATAGGAGGTTTCCGCGAGGAAGTGGACGGTCGGGGTAATGTAGACCTGTCCGCGCGCGACGACAGAGCCGATCATACGGTTTCGCTCGCTGGCGGAGATGGTGTCATCTTTATCGAAGTGGTATCCGAAGATGCCGGCCACCGTGAGATCGAATCGATTTTTAACGAGTTCGAAGCTGATTTCATCGCCGATATTGAATTCGTACCGTTCGTCAGTCCATTCTTTATTATAGATGCGGTAATCGCGTCCCTGGAAGTTTTCGAAATAGTAGCTTTCGGGATGTTTTCGCAGGAAGTTGAAGAACAGGTTATTCCATTTAAGGGGTCCCATATTGCCGAAGCCGACGTATCCGACGAGTTTGAAGCTGAAGGCATCGGTTTCTGTAGGTTCTGGGTATTCTGTTTCTACGAGGGGATAATTGGTGCCATATTGATTGGCGAATGTTTCGATGACGTTTTGCCGGATGAAGTTTTCGTAGCTGACGCCATCTTTTTCTTGGAATTTGGTTTGATGAGGGCCGTTTTCACTGCCTTTCATGGAGGGTTCATAGAAGAGTTCTGCGCCGAGCCCGAATTCGAAGCCGTCGACGGGGCGCACGCGAGTGGCGACGCCGAAGGTGAGTACGGTATTGTAGCCATGTTGTTTTTTGAGGTAACCGGAGTCACCGATACCGATGAGGAGGTCAGCTTTTTTATGCGACCAAGTGGCGGAGAGGCCGATGGTTTCATAGAAGATTTCGGCGAATTTCATGTCATAGAGGCCGAGGTCACCGAAATAGTAGTCGAGCGTACCGACTTGCCAGACGACATCTTCGATGAGGACGTTTCCAGCTTTGGCGTAGAGCTGCGTGAGAGCGAAGCTGCCGAGCGAACCGTTGAGCAGGTCGGCGGCGTGTGCGGAGCCGCCTTCGACTTTGGCGTGCAAGCTGGTCCAGACTTCGTTGGTACCTGGAGACGCTTTAATGAGCTGCAGGCGCATATCGAGTGCGGCCCAAGTGGCTTCATTCATCAGTCGTCCGGAGATATTCCAGAGGCCGAGTTGAGATTTACCGCCTTGGAAGTCCGGGCGTGCAGCGATGCGGAAGTAACCGCCGGCAGAAAATCGGTCATCGTCAGCATAGGACACATCGGGTGTCATCCATGCGAATCCAAAAGCCATGATAACGGCCAGGAAGGCCAAAAAACGGCGCATTGTCTGAGGCATCAGGATTTCCTCAAAGGGTTAGGGGGGTAAAAAGCATTAAAATGCATTTGCTATACTTTGCGCATATATGGATATACGCTTTTCTATGATACCCCATTTGTATTTAATTGTAGTCTTTATAATAGTTAGAACGATAATTTTGTGCAGTTTCTGCATATTGCATCGGACTGCTTTTGATTGGAAGCGGCCTATTCGCTTTGCTCATACGGCCGCTTGCCGGCTGCTATGCCCCGATGGGGGCATACGCGCCGTCTTTTTTATTTGCTGAACACGACGATGGAGCGCGGTTGAACTTCATACGTCGGCAAGCTCGTGACATTGCTGCCGTCTATCCAAACATTGTGGGATACATTCTGGGGTTGATCTGGATTATCGTTGATGAATTGATAATCGTAGTAGTTTTGGGTATCGAGCAATATCTTCCATTCGCCGCCGCCGGGGAGGTAGAAAGTACGTTTATCGTAGGCTTCCATATTGATGGCGATAAACAGTTCCGGCGTTGAGCTGCCTTCTTTCTTGGCATAGTACATACCGACGGCTTTACCATCCCAGAAGGACTCTGACATGCCATCGGGGCCGTGCCACTGCAAGTTGGTATTATTGTCATAATTTGTGGGAGCCAGATATTCGCTGAATTGTTTTCGGATTTTAATGGCTTTGCGGACGAAATCTCGCATGCGTTGATTGTTATTATTTTGTACCCAATCGCCCCAACGGAACCAGTTAAATTCGTTGTTTGACGAATCGGAATAGGCGTTGTTGTTGCCGTATTGTGTACGCATCCATTCGTCGCCGCCCAAAATCATCGGTGATCCCTGGCTGAACATCATGAGGGCAAAGAAGTTGCGGATCATCTGACGTTTGAGGGCTTCATGATCGGCATTTTCGCAAACGCCGTCACTGCCGGGCTGGTAACCTTGCCAATCGGTGGCGCACCAATTGCGAGATTCGTTGTGATCTTCGCCGCTTTCATAATCGCAGAAGGCATTATAGGTATCGTTGCAGCAGATAGGATTGAGTTTGCCGCATTTATTTTGTTTTTTCTCGTATGTGACGAGGTCATACATGGTGAAGCCGTCATGCGCGGTAATGAAGTTGACGGAGTTATGGGGACCTCTGCCGTCATCTCCGAACATGGTGCTTGTACCAGTCAGCAGGTTGCCCATATCGAGATCTGGCGACCAATAAGGCGGTACGGTGTCTTTGCTTGAAAGCGGATAAACGTCGTAATTGACGAATCTGCGGAACATATCGCGGAAGCGGCCGTTCCATTCGCTCCAGCCGTAGTTTTCTTTATTGGTCGATTTGGGGAAGCCGCCGATGGCGTAATAGCCCAGGTGCCAGGGTTCTGCGATCAGGCGTGTGTTGTATTTTTGGAGTGTGGCATCGTTAACAATATCTTGCAGAACGGTATTTGAGACATTGGGGAACCATCCTTCAATGCCAAAATTTGGATCGTTATCAGCAACACCGAGAACGGAAGCCAAGTCGAATCGGAAGCCATCGACGTGCATTTCTTCGACCCAGTAACGCAGGTTATCGAGGATGAGCCGTTTGAATGGGACATAATTGGTACGTGTTTGATTGCCGACACCGGTTTGATCGAGATACCCGGATTTGGGACCCATTTGGGGATCATCTGTCAGGTGGTAATAAGCCTGATTATCAAGTCCTCGGAATGAGTAAATCGTTGCAGCGGTCATGTCGTCAAAGTTGGCCTGTGCACCGTAATCAAAGTCATTTTGCTGGACTTTGCTGCGCCAGAAACCGCCTTCGCCTGTGTGGTTGTAGACGACGTCTAAGATGACTTCGATATCATTTTGATGCAGCTGATCGACCATCCATTTGAATTCATCGATCACCGAGTGTAATTCTTTTTTATTTTCGACGGCAAAACGTTGTTCAGGGGCAAAGAAGTTGATGGTGTTATAGCCCCAATATGTGCCGTCATCCGGTTTTTCGGCGGTTGGCATGAGTTCCAATGCCGTAATTCCAAGGTCTTTGAGGTAGGGTGCCATTTCGCCGATGCCGCGCCATGTGCCCGGGGCTGTAACTTTGATGCCGAGATCGGCCAGTTCAATGGCTTTTTTGGTAAATCCGTGCGGCTGAACTTCGTAATAAATGGCATCGCCGGGACCGTGGCCGGGGTGGTTTCCGGATTGACGTTTTTTGCGCCATTCGGTTTCATTGGCGCTCCATTCGTATTTGCTTTGAATGACGACAGATTTGGCGGCAGCTTTCCATGTGGAAACATCGCGAGCGGTACCGGAAGCCGGGTTGCCCGAACCCCAGTCAAAATCGCGGTGAATGCGTTTGGCATACGGGTCGATCAGGAGTTTATTGGGGTTAAACCGGTTGCCGTTTGCGTCGCAGTCCGATTTGAATCCGCGTGTCGAACCCGGTTCAAAGCTTTCATCATAGGGCCAGTTGGGACCCCATGCGATATAGCCGTAATGCTGACCTTCGCCGATGCCATGGATAAAAATGGTCCAAACATTGGTTTTGCCCTGTTTGACAAGCGGAAAACGCATGGTCGGGGTGCTGGATTCGGGGTTATCGAAGAGCAAAACTTCGATGCGCGTGGCATTTTCTGAATAAACGGCAAACTGTACGCCGCCATCTATCATGGTTGGCCCTAAATAATCCATTACGGCTGACTGTGATTTGTCAGCTAATGAGGGCGCGATGTTTTGTGTATCATACATGAGGGTGGGCGCATCATTATCACAAGATGTCATCATGCATCCCATGCCTAATGTCAGTGCCAGCATACTCGTTCTAAATACTCGCGATTTCCAAAATGCCATCTCAATTTCTCCGCTTTCGATGTGATGTGGGCGATGTGGTTCAAAATAATACATCGCCATATGGCTTTTACACGAAAGACGGAGGTGTATTCAAGGGGGCGCACTATATATAATGATAGAAATGGTATGAACTGGGAGATGTTTAATCTTCTTTGCATCCCGTTCTGATAAACCCGAGGATGCTTTTCAAAGAAAAACGCGAAATAGCCGCGACGCGCAAGCGTATGCCGCCATAAAACGTGAGGATGCTTTTCAAAGAAAAAAGCGGCGTATTGAGCAACGCGAAATAGCCGCGACGCGCAAGCGTATGCCGCCATCAGCGGCATAGCGCGCGAAAGAATAAAATATAGATAACTTTATGTCGAAAATGTGCTAAAATATTAAAGTTAATTTTTCTAGTTTGAGTTTTTTTGTTTATCATTCAAAAAAGGAGCTCTTTATGAAACGTTGCCGAGTTTTAGTGTGTGTTGCTGTTTTTTTGATGTCCATGGGCTGTTCAGACGATGCCAGCGAAGGTTTGACGACAACCTGCGGCGATGGCACGCTCAATAACGATGAAATCTGCGACGGCGAAGCCTTTGCTGAAGGCGTACAGGTTTGCCCGGAAGGCATGGTTTTGAAGAAAAACGCCGTGTTTGCCTGCACCTCAACTTGTGGTTTGGATTTTTCAAAAGCCTGCGAAGTTCCGACCTGCAACGGGGACGGCTCAGATGGCGGCTCAGATGGCGAAGGTTGCACCGAATGCGCAAAAGCTGAGTGTGGCAATGACGTTTTAGATGGGGGTGAAATTTGTGACGGCGTGCAGATTCGAGAAGATGGCAAGGTTTGTCCGGAAGGCATGCGACTTTTGGACAATGCCGTCTGGGAATGTACAGACAGCTGCCTGTTGGATTTAACCCAGGCTTGTGTGCCCACGACCTGCGGCGATGGCGTGCTCGATGCCGGCGAAACCTGTGAAATCGATGCCGAAGGCAAAATGGTGTTGAATGATGCCCCCGTCTGTGCCGAAGGTTACAAACTTCTTGAAAATCGCAATTTATTGAAATGTTCCGAATGTACTTTGAACAGCGATAATGCCTGCTTTGCCAATGATGCCAAAGAACCTGTACTCTATTTCTCTGAGCTTTATGCTCAAAACGATGCAGATTCAGAAGTTTCGCAACATTTATATATAGAAATCGGCAACCTTGGCGCAGTCACATCTGTTGAAGACTGCAAGCTAGTCGGCATTAAAGACGTGGATGGTGCGAGTCAGCAAATTAAGGTCGATTCATTCGTTTTTGAATATTCTTTAAGTGAATATGCGGGAAAACTGGGAAATACAGCCGGTCAGGCAGATCAGGTTCTCACTCTTTGTTATGAAAATACTGAGGGTTGGCTGAAAGATCAATACGATGAAGCCACTGTTTCTCTCGAAGCCCATAGAGCCATAGGAGAGAGTATTGTTGCCTCGCGTTTTATTTGTCAAGCTGTCTGCGATGGTAATAAAAGATGTGAAGAAACCTGTGCTGATGATGCCGATAAAAAAACATGCCTAAAGACTTGTACTTCTGGCTGCTACCTGGGATGTGATGAACAGTTCAATTATCTGGATAAAGAACATCAGGCGGAATTTGGTGCGGTTTGGGCGCGTCATGTCGATGAAAACTGTGATTTATACATTCCTGCAACGACGACGAATGCACTGCAGCTGACGTATGCCAGAAGCGCCTATAATCCCAAAGGATACTGGGGGCTTGCGCTGATGTGCGGCAACGTTGTTCACGATGCCGTGGGGCTGGCAAATCTGGGGCACAACAGCAGCGAGCGTTATTGTCATAACAAAACTTTAGATAAGATTGAGAATACATCCACAACGATTTGGAACGGCAGTTACTATGGAATGGATCAGTCCGCTCTGTTTGATCAAGGCAACAGCAGATGGTCTGCAACTATCGGTTATGCGGAATGCGGTCATATTGTTGTCAATTAAGGCTCCTCGGCTATGGCGGCTCTTCGAACCGCCATACGCCTTGCGTGACGCGGCTATTTCGCGTTGCTCAATACGCCTTGCGTGACGCGGCTATTTCGCGTTGCTCAATACGCCGCGTATTTGACTTCGTTTAAAGCGATTGACCTCAATTGAAACCGTAAATACCGTCAAATCACAGCGTAAATGCGGTTTACCCCATCATCATCACGGTAAAAACGATTAAGGCATCCTTCGGGATGCCTTTTGCATCTGAGGGAAAATGCGGCTAAATATTGGTTATGCGTGGGCTGCGTGTTATATGGCGGCCTCAGAAAGCGCATGGGGCGCGATGTCTATAGGAGTAAATGATGAAACGGCATTGGGTATATTCGGTTTTGGCGATTTTAGGAGTCAGTTTGGCTGCATGTGCAAGTGAGCCGAGTACACAGGTTTGTAATGAAAATTATATTCCGACTTGTAACCAGGAACAGATGGTATACACGTACTGTGACCTTGCTACGGGCCAGCTCGTTGATGAACCCTGCGCAAACGGCTGTGATCAGACGACAAACAGATGTATCGCTGAAACCTGCACACCTGAAACCCATCCGGCCACCTGTTTGGATGGTATGACATACGAAGTTTGTTCCAACAACACGAAGGTACAGGGCAAGTGTTTAGAAGGACAAATTTGTCAGGGTGGAGCATGTGTCGTGGATGACAGTTGTACAGATGCCGATTATCCTGCGACTTGTGTCGATAATATGACGCGAGGATTTTGTTATCAGGGCAAAAAAGCCAGCCAGAAGTGTGATTTAGGCTGTAAAAATGGGGCGTGTAAGACGGCTCAAACTGAACCCAGCAAACCGACTCCTGATGAACCCACACCCAGCGATCCGGATAAATGCGATTCTGCAACGTTCGTCACCAAATGTGATACGCCTGAATATGTCGTCACTTGTGTGAATGATAAGATTGTTCGTACCGCGTGTAAAAATGGGCAAATGTGTAACAGCGAATTGAAAACTCCGGCTTGCAAAACCCCCGCATATAACGATGCCTGCGATCCTTACACTTTTTCAGAAATGTGTTACGGCGATACACAAGCTCGCATTTGCGACGAAGAAACGCGCAAGGTTGTGACTGTAGATTGTGTTAAAGATTATGGTGATGACTATAAATGCGACATTAAAGAAGATTTCTACAGCGCCGGCGTCGATGCTGTGATGTGCTATTCTAAAAAGGAATCGTGCAGTACGGAAGGTGCAGAAAGCTATGAATATTGCTGGGCTGAAGATTCAACCGGATATCGTCATTTCTATCGCGAGACCTATATTTGCACAGAGTTCAATACCGGATTCCATACTTATTTTTATGATATCGAAGAATGCGAGGGGAAATGCGGCCAAGATACGATTAGGTATGAATGCGATTTTGAACTCGACTAATTTTTGCTCGCCCAGTGGCGCACCTCCTTCGTCAGCTTCGTTGCTCCGCTCAGTCACGTACCGTGTGTACGCTCCTTCGCTTCGCGCCTTGCTTCCTCGGATCTGCATCCAC
>JAGBXG010000080.1 GCA_017629415.1 Pseudomonadota bacterium
ATGATAATGCATCGCATAACCATCGTACCAACGTCGGCATTCCTCAAAATCCATATCATACTGTTCGCACAAAGCTTGAGTTTCTTTCTCTGTAAATCCCACAAATTCAGTCAGCTGCTTTGCATCCGTCATCGTATATTCGGTAAACAAATTGAGTTTGGACTGAATCTTGTCACGCCCAATGGGCAAAACTCCAGTCAAATACACAAGTGCAAATGCCGGTGCAAGGTCTGCATTTTTGAACATGCCATTTAAAAACGCCAGATAGGGTGCAAAAATCGAAGCTTTTACCTGTTCGCGCACGAGTACGTCATATTCATCCAAAATCAAGACAAACTGCTCGCCAGTACTGGAAAAAACACGCTCAATACATCTTTCCAACGTGTCGCTATCTTTGATACCGCAGTTCGGAAAAGCCACCATGAGTTCCTCACGGACTCTTTCCGTAAAAAGCGGCACAATATCTTCATTGCGGCTGGAATTCGAATAAAACCCGTTAATATCGAGCTTAATTACATTAAATGCATTCAAATACGTCTCAAATTCTGGAGTCTGGGCAATCTTAAGTTTTTCAAGGATGGGACGTGAGTTCGCTTTTTTGCCATAGTAAGCTGCGATCATGTTACCGGCCATCGACTTGCCAAACCGGCGTGGTCGCGCAACACAGACGAATCGATCCTCTGTATTCAGCACTTGATTCAGCTCATTAAGAATCATCGATTTATCGACATAAATTCTCGAATTGACCGCCATTTTTAACAACGCTTCGCTTGGATTGACATAAATTCCCATGAGCTACCTCCATGAACCTGGGTATCTGTCAAACCTATAACATAGCATAATTATGTCATAAGCGCGAGTGTGCGTCGCGGGGCGACAGGATCCCAATTCGCCCCACAAACGCAAGCAGTCAGTACCCATCTAACCCACAAAAACGTCAAAATGAAATGGAGCCCTTGGAGAGAATTGGGGCGAAGCACCAAAAGAACTACCTTCTATTTCACAAACCGCTTAATCTCGCAGGTATGTTCGTTTGTCTTTTCATCATAATTGACGGCAACGAGCAATAAATCTCCCTGGTATTTATCCATGACATTGAAATATTGTTTATTCTCGATCTGCTGTAATGCAGCGCCCGTTGTCTGATTCCGCTTGAGTTCGACGATCATCGCAGGAACATTCGGCACGTAGGGAATAAACACAACATCGGCATATCCCTTGCCTGCCGGAAGCTCGCTGATAATCGTATATCTTGAAGTCGCATAAAAATAAGCAAATCGAATCGCACTCTGAAGACCGGCTTCATGATTATATCTTTGGCGGCTCATCAGCTGTTCATGGGCTGCTGACAAAGCTTCGGCAACAGCTTGAGCATCGCCTTCTACTGTTTTATCTAATAATATTTTAGAATTGTTCACAATGCGAATGGCTTCGGCATGGATTGAAAATATGCGGCCGTATGCCGTGAGGCATAGGTCGCATGGCTTGGCGTATGCCGTCAGGCATAGCCAAGCTATTTCAGCATAAAAATCAAAATAAGAATTAGACTTTGAGAGCGA
>JAGBXG010000081.1 GCA_017629415.1 Pseudomonadota bacterium
GCCCCCTGCGCGTCTATTGGCGCGGCGTATGAAGGCCGAAAGGCCGAAATAGCCGCGCGCGCAGTGCGTATGAAGGCCGAAAGGCCGAAATAGCACGCGCCAATACGACGCTACCCCCACTGCGGCTCCGCCGCAACGCCGCCAAAGGGGCTCCTCCCCTTTGGAAACCCCTTGCGTAAAACTCATGACCCTGCCCGATTTCACAGATTCCGCACAGACCCAGGCTGTACTGGCCATGCTGCTCGCAGAAACCTCACGCGAACTTCAAGCATGGATTGCCAGCCAACAGGATTTGTGCGCCCAAGGGACACCACTTGACGATCCCGCATGGGGACATGTGCGCATGCAGCCGGCACCTGCCGTTCAGCCGCCTGCACGACACGAAACGGTACGGCATGAACCTCCCAAACAGACAACGGCTGCCCCGCAAACAAGCGGCGCAACCATGTCGATGTTCAAATCCCTGCGAAAAGCCCCACCAAAACCCCAGCTTTACACGACGACAGAACGCATGCTCGCGCTCGAAGTTCTCGCCGCCAAAGCAGGCGCATGCCGACAATGCCTGCTAGGATGCAAAAGACAGGGCATTTTTGCAGGCTACGGCCCGGCCGATGCCAAAATCATGTTCATCGCCGCCGGCGGAAACCCCAAAGAACTCGAAACGGGCAGAATCATGACCGGCGAAGCCGGAGAAATGCTCGACAGAATCGTGGCGGCCATGGCAAAACTCTCCCCCATTGCCGAACCCGAACGCATTTATATGACAAATGTCCTCAAATGCGCCCATGTTCCACCCCGCCCACAAGCCTTAGAAGCAGCGCGCAAATGCCTCCCTGTCTTGCGCGAAGAAATTGCCATCGTTGCCCCGAAAGTCATCATCATCTGGGGAGAGTTCGCCTTTCGGGCCATGTTTGGCAACGATGCACTTATCAGCCAGGTTCGCGGTCAAGTTTTCAAATTTGAAGGCATCAGCGCCATACCGACCCACCATCCCATGGAAATGGTCAAAAATCCCAAACTGAAAGGAAGAACATGGGCCGATCTTCAAGCGGCTCTCGAAATTGCTAAAAGTTAACATTCAGACATCTCATATCGCAATGACTGCCTGAATATCCGGTTCACGCCGTGCGTTTTGACCATAAAACCAAAACGCCAACCCCAGCGAGAAACCTAAAATGCCATATCTGTCCATTGATCATTTGGTTCGCGACACGCGAGCACATGAACTTTATAAAAAAATTACCACACTCGGCGCTTCCGAAGATAACGATATTGTATGCCAGGGTATCGGAATGGAAGATGCCCATGCCGTCATTTATCTCGAAAATAATGGCTTTGAAATCGAACCGGCATCCCGAAAAGCTGAAATTTTTATCAACGGCAAGAGAATTAAGAAAAAAACGGCTTTTGCACACCAAGATAAACTGACCTTCGGCACCATTGAAGCTCAGTTCTCTCTTTTTGGCGAATCCCCCAAAACTGCCCAAGCCGATCACTCCGCAGACTACACAGCCGAAGCTTTTCTCAAGCTTCAGAAACTCGCCGAAGATCTGACTCAGACTTACAATGTCGAATCCATACTCACACACGTGATGGACGATGTCATTGCACTTGTCCACGCGGATAAAGGCTTCTTGCTGCTCATACGAGACGGCAAAATTCACAGCCAGGTTTCAAGAAACTATCATCAGGAATCTATCGATGATTCATTGTTTTCGGATTCTATTGTCCGGCATGTTATAGAAACCAAACAACCGCTGATTGTCCGCGATGCGCTCAACGATGAAAACTTCAATGCATCTCAGAGCGTCATCGATATGCGTTTCTGCAGTGTCATGTGTACGCCTCTCGTCGATCGCGGTACGATTATTGGACTGATTTATGTCGGCAATGACAATATTGTCAGCCAGTTCAAGCCGCAGCATCTGGAAGCACTCAGGCTTTTTGCCGCCCAGATATCCTTGATTTTGGCCAATGCCATCCTCGTCGATGATCTGACTTTTGAGAACAAAAGCCTTGCATCCCAAATTGAGGATCTCAAGTTTGGCAATATTATCGGCAATTGTCAGCCCATGCGCGAGATATTTGGAACCGTCAAACGCGTGGCAGCAACCGATGTCACCGTACTTATTGAGGGGGAAACCGGCACAGGCAAGGAACTGATAGCTCAGGAATTGCACAGACAGTCCAACAGAGCCAAAGGGCCGTTTGTCGTCATCAATTGCGGTGCCATTCCTGCCAATCTGCTCGAAAGTGAGCTGTTTGGCCATGTTAAAGGTGCCTTCACAGGTGCCATCCAGACCAAACTGGGCAAATTCCAGCAAGCCAACGGCGGCACCCTTTTCCTCGATGAAATTGGAGAAATGCCTCAGGATCTGCAAGTCAAACTCCTGCGCGTTCTTCAAGAAAGATATGTCATTAAAGTCGGCAGCAACAATGTCGAAAATATTGATATCCGCATTGTGGCTGCGACCAATAAGAATCTTGAGCTGGAAGTCGCCGAAGGCCGGTTCCGCGAGGATTTATTTTATCGGCTCAATGTCATTTCCTTGCAGCTGCCGCCGCTTCGCGACCGTGGAGATGATGTGATTCTCATTGCCAAAGGCTTGATTGAACGCCATGCCAAAGAATTTAACATGGTCGCTAAATCATTGTCTCCCGAAGCCATCATGGCGATTAAAAAATACCGTTGGCCTGGAAACGTCAGACAGCTCGAAAATTATGTCAAAAAAGCCCTGATTCTTTCCAATAAGGCTCAAATTTGTGCCGAAGATCTGGGACTCATTCCAGAAGTTCTCAAGCCTGTCATGTCGCTTGCCGAAGCCAAAGATGACTTCCAACGACGTTATATCAACGAAGTTCTTGAACTGAACAATGGCAACAGATCCAAAACCGCACGTGATTTGGGCGTCGATCCCAGAACCATTTTCCGTCACCTCGAAAAACAGAACGAACGATGAAACTGCATCCATGCCTCATGCTGCTGCCGGCATTCCTCATGGCAGGATGCCTGTATGTCGCACCGATTGATGAAGAGCCAGATCCAGAAAACGAGCCGCCCTATATCAACATGCTGGATGGCGTCAGCCCGGTCATGGGGCTGGTCAATATCGATCTGTCTTTCGGCGGCAACCAGGAATTTATTCTTTCAAGTTATGACGATGCCAATCATGATCAACCGCTATATCACCGTGTTGTGATTGATTACAGACCGGCAGGAGTATTGACAAACCCGGTCTTTGCCGTAGTTCCCAAAACGATAACCCCCGGCGAAAGAGATCGTATCAGCTATGCCTTCAATGCATGTACGGCAGCACTGAGTTATCCTAATGCCATCGTGGACGGCCAATCCATCGATATGTATCTTGTCCTTTCTGATGAACCCTTCATGCACCAGAACCAGCTGTTCTCTGCCATGAATTTTACACAGCCTTTCGAGACATCCTCCGGCCGTCAGGCTGTTTGGGTGCAATGGACACTTCAATTTAACGGCACATGCCCTGCACGTTAACCCAGGAAATGCACATCAAACCTCAGCACTCTCCAGTTTGAGCCATTGCCATTTATGTTGCGCAGGCTATGCCGTAAACGGCATACGCCATGCGCCGCGCGTCTATTCCGCACTGCGGAATACGCCGCGCGATATTTAAAATGAATAAATCCGCGTCTCCGGACAGTTTATCTGTAGAAGACGAACAAATGAGCCTGCGGATGTTTGCCAGCAATCCAACTGGGGTGATAAAAATCGACACATTGCGAGGCATGGTTTATGCATTATCGTCTAATCAGGCATGAAAGATGCGCGGATAATTCAAGAACGCTTAAATTTTGTAAATTATTTATCAATGATTTTCAAAATTAACGAATTTCATGCCACACCCACATCTTTTCCAATGTCCGAGAATTTTTTACTCTCTCTTGAAGTGTTGCAAATATCGCGTTATAAGTATGAGATTTGGGGAATGTTTTTCCCGATGTTGATTCGTCTGCATCAAACCATCACGGAGAAAAGGTTATGAGAAATCACCTGTTATTCACATGTATGGCATTTTTGTCATTGGCACCTTGTGCGACAGCTCAAGAAATGAATGCCATGATGGACAGCAAGATGATGGTGACCTCTGCGGAGCAAGCCGTGACACGTGTAGAAACCGTGATTGCCGAAGCTCAAATCAAGCTGACAGAAGCTCGCGAAGCATCCGACGTTGCACAAATGGACTGTATTAATGCCCAGCTTGTCAATGCACGAGGATTTTTGAACGTGGTGCAGAATGGCGAATCGAATCTTAAAGATGCCGTATCAAGGAACGATCAAGCGGCTCAGCAGCATCACTTCAAGCTTGTTCAGCTTGCAGTATCAAAAGTCGAAGCGATTGAAATCAAGATTTCGGAATGTGTTTCCGGCATCATTGGACTTTCAAGCGAGACTTCCATGGAAACAACGCGAGTATGCAAAGTCGAGCCTTGTTTAGGTGATGAAAGTTATTACGATCCCGGTCATGCCGAAAGCCTCACGCCTGGCAGTGTGACAGACTCCCCTGTTGATGCCTCGCCTTATCTTTAGCATGTTCAGTATAAGCTTTCTTTCTTGAGATTTTCCAGCGCACTGGCGCTGATGATGTGATTCTATGTTGAAATATCTTTCACAGGCTGGAATTGGCGCCCTCATGATTATGGGCATCTGCTGTGCTGACTTGGCACAGGCCAAAGACTTGACCCCGGAACCAGACGGCATTCAAACGGGCGGTTTTGTCCTGCACCCCGGCGCATCTGCTGCCATCGCATTCGATGCAAGAGGTTCGCAAGGACACAATGACGGATACGTTGATCTCGGCGTGCAGCTGAACACGCGCCTTGCTAACGAAGAAACCAAATCATGGGACAATAAAGTTACGTTCAACTGGAAGCAATATTGGGGCATCGGCGATGCCAAAGCTGACGGCGGACCAGATATCACCGTCAGCACCAACGCCGATCTCTTCAAACAAAGCATGTTCCGGGTTGCCCCTAACGCCAGCTACTCCTACTTAAGCGATCCCGAAGATGATGATTTGCGACAGGATTTCGTTAATCATCATCTCGCCGCCGGTGTTGCCGCCTACATTCAGCCAAGCGCAGGTGCCGTTTTTTCACAAAGAATCGCATATCATTTTGACGGGAAATTCTACCCGGATCATTCCGATGTCTCCAATATGCAGCATCGCATTGACGCCGTCACACGCTGGAATTTCCTGCCGCAAACCAGTATGGCACTCAATATCGATTTCAGAATCACCCACTATCTGGAATCGGTCAGAGGCACAAGTGATCAGTTTCAGTACGGCGGAAATACAAACAGCACTTCTATGCCTATCCGCCTCACATACAGCCTTCAAGGCCTTATGCTGGCCAGACTCTCCTATCAACTCGGCCTCGGATACGCCTATCAATATTATACTAACGGCTTGAAAGAACACATGTTTATCATGAATGCCAAGCTCAAGTACGAATTTGAAGGCAAAAAATCACTCTCCCTCGAATATAAAAAAGATTTCAATAACGTCATCTACGGCGATTATTATAAAAGCCACCGCGTTGACCTCACTTTTAATGCCCTGTGGTTTGATCACTTGCAAACTGAAATCGCCGCAGGATTCGGCGCCTTTGATTTCAAATCACTCGAAACGATGCCTAGAACCGACTACCTCGTCAACGCTCAGGCCAACATCGATTATCACTTCTTCCCCGGCATGAAACTCGGTCTTCACTACAGACTCAGACTTAACGTGAGCGACTATTACGGTGCTAGCTACATCAAAAATATGATCTCACTCAACTTCGCTTACGAGTATTGAGGTCTGCATGCCGAGGCGTTCCATCTTTGAGGCCATCCCATACAGCACAGGAATTGGCACAATTGCTGTGCTGATTGCCTCATTACTCATGTTATCTGCATGTGCCGCATCTGTCTCAAACGACTGGCAAACACGCCTCAGCACATGCCCGACAAGCGTTGAACTCGGCAAATTTATGCCTTGGGACAGACTCGAAATCCGCGTTTTTGGACAGGAACAACTCAGCGGCGAGTACGAAGTTTCACCTAAAGGCACTATTTCATTCCCTACACTCGGGGAAATCGATGTCATCGGAAAAAGATGCGATGAACTCGAAATCATTATCAAAGAAAAACTGCAGGCCGAATACCTCAGAGATCCTTCCGTTGTCTGCATCAACAAAGAAGTCTCCAAAACCGCTGTCACCGTTGACGGACAAGTACAAAAACCCGGCATCGTCGAATTCAGACCAGGACTCATGCTGACCGATGTCATCGCACAATCTGGCGGCCCCGATGTCAGAGCCATGACAAATGCTGTCGTCATCGTCAGAAAACATGACAACCAAGCAGAATCCGTCACCGTTCCATACCAAGACATTCTCATGGGCAAGGCCCCTAATGTCTGCATGCACCCCGCTGATCTCGTTTATGTTCCACAGTCCGTATTTTAGCCATGTCAAACGTGCAGACTGAAACTCAAGACAATCATGCCCCGGTATTTCCCATCCGCGAATATCTCGATATCGTATGGAGACGAAGATGGGGATTTATCCTTGCCATCGCCGTCACCGTCTGCCTCGGGGCAGTCTATACCATGCGACAGCCCAAGATTTATGAGGCATCCACGGCTGTCATCATCAATCCTGAACCGCCAACAATCAATCCCGTCGACTCAAACGGCGCTGAACAATGGTACCTGCGCGACACCTATTACGACACCCAACTGCGCGTCATGCAGTCCAGAAATGTCGCCCAGCGTGTCATTGACGATCTCAATCTTAAAAATGATATCGAATTTCTCGAACTTGAAGATGTCAAAGATCCCCAAATTTTAGCTAAACGGCTTGCCTCTGTCGATCCCGTTGCCAAACTGCTCTCCAAACTCAAAATCGAAGCCGTAAATGGCACGCGCCTCGTCTATATCAAGGTCAAAAATAAAAATCCTGAACTGGCGGCAACTCTGGCCAACGCCATTGCCACAGCCTATTCAGAACAAAATGCCGAACACAGACTGCTCACCCTCAATAATACCTTCGAATTTATCGATAAACAGTACAAAGACAATGAGCTCAAACTCCAGGAAGCGAGAAATGCGCTCAATGCCTTTAAAGAAAATCATAAAATTCTCTATTCCAATCCGATTGAGCAGCAAAAAATTACCAATCAGCGCCTCGATTATCTCAATAATAAACATGTCGAAATCGAAACGCAAAAACAGCACGCGGGGTATGTGCTCAAAGAGCTCAAATCGATTCCGACTGTTATCGACAACATCCGTGCCTACAGCATTGTGGCCGAAGCAGATTCCCTTGAAACAGCCGTTTCAGACTGCCGTGCCTTAGAACGTGAGGAAAAAAAGCTCCTCATCACTTATCTTGAAAAATCGCCGCAAGTCGTATCCATTCGTGAACAGATCGATGCCTGTCATCAGAATGTTATCCTCAACATGCAAAATATTCTACGCGGTCTTGAGGCCAAACATCAGGCACTTGCCAACCTTGATCAGGAACTCAATCAGGAAATCCGGACTATCCAGAAAGAAGCCCTCGAACTCGATCAGCTCAGGCTTTTGTACGAGCAATTCGAGAGTCAGAAACAAGAACAAGAGCGGCTTTTTGAGCAATCGCAAAAAAAACTGAACGAAGTCAGCCTCAATCGACTGCTTGAAATCAACAATATCCGCATTCTTGATACGGCCATTGCACCATCCACCCCCGTCAGTCCAAACATTATTATCAATGCGGCAATCACATTGCTGGCCGCTCTCATTGCAGGCATTTTTGTCGTATTGCTGATGGAATTGATGGACATCTCCATCCGTACGCAGTCCGATATTGAAGAGCGCGCACGTCTCCCATTCCTCGGTGCGGTTCCCAAATACCCCAAATCCAAGAACTACGCCGGCCGCAAAGCATACCGCTTCATTATCGAAAACCCGCGTTCGCCCATTTCCGAATGCATCCGCACACTGCGCACGACGCTTTCATTCCTTATCAAAACGGACGGCACCCACGTTTTGCTCATCACTTCGGCGCAGCCGCTTGAAGGCAAAACCATGACATCCATCAATTTGGCTGTCACATCGGCACTTTCCGGCCAACGCGTCGTACTCATCGAAGCCGATTTGCGCAAACCGCGCATTTACGAAGTCCTCAAAATGGCACCGGAACTCGGCATCAGCGCCGTCATCAACGGAAATGCCAAAATCAAGGACGTTCTGCTCGATACCGAAGTCGATAACCTCAAACTCATGCCGTGCGGCAAAATTCCCGACAATCCGGCCGAACTCTTCACCTCCGAAAAGTTCCCGCAAATGCTTGAAGAACTCAAGCAGAACTTTGATGTCATTATCATCGACTCACCGCCGGTCACGGTTGTCACCGACGCACTTATCATTGCTCAGCATGTCCACGGCGTCATCGTTGTGGCGCGCGCCAATAAAACACCGCTCCCACACCTCATTCGCACACGCGAACTTCTCGAAGGTGTCAGCGCCCCCATCCTCGGCACGGTTCTCAACGACATTTCAAGCCATGCCAACGGTTATTACGGCGGCTATTACTACTATAAAAAAGCCTATAAAGATGATTAAACCGGCCTATGCATGGCATACGGCCGGCTTTAGCGCTGCTATTGCCCCCCTTTGGGCGCAATACGCAGCGCTTTTTTAATTTTACCCCCCGGCGCGCCCGCACCAGGAAAACACTTATCTGATGGTGGGTTCCAAGGGGCTCAGCCCCTTGGTGGGGTGTGGGGCAAAGCCCCACACAACGGGGTTCGGGGCGACAGCCCCGGGCAGGGCGTTGCGGGGCGGCAGCCCCGCATTTGGGGGTAGACGCGTATGCCGCAAATCGCGGCATAGCGGCGCAGGGGGCTTGCCCCCTGAAACTCACCAAAATATAGACCGACATTGTTATATGTATATCTCACATGCACACCGCCTGCTTGTTCACGCTCAAACATTGCCAATATTTTCTGCACATGCTATAATCTTCGCCGAATCGGCATGCCCAAAATTTTTGGTGCATGCTCTATCAGAATTGGAGAAATAATATGAACAGAGGTTATGTTCGCTTGATGATGGGTGCCATGGCAGCAGCTTTCGCAATGACAGCGACGGCGGCAATGGCGCAGGATGTGGCTTTTGAAGAAAAAAAACAGGCAGTCATTAAGAACGCTAAAGAGCCTGAAAAAGTCCAACGTACAACTCTTGAGCAAGAAGAAGGTGCAGGTCCTAAGGTTGATTTTGAAACCGATGAAATGGCCGCAGCAGCCATGGCTTCTGAAAAAATCGAGCTTCAGCAATCCGCCATTAATAAGCTTCAGCGCCGTATCAAGCAGACAGACGAAGACGATCCTGCAAAGCCCGAACTGATGGAACGTTTGGGCGATATGCTCTGGCAAAAAGCGCGTTATTATGAACTTCGCGCTTATGATTATCTTGCCGAAGCCAATGCCGCCGGTGCCGCAGGCGACACAAACAAGCAGACACAGCTCATGGCCAAAAAAGCTGAAGACGAAAAAACCGGCCGTGCAGCGCGTGATGAAATGCTCAAGCTGTACAAGGAAATCATCAAGTATTTCCCGGATTACGGCAATATGGATAAGATCCGCTACTACATGGCGTTCAACCTCGCCGAAATGGGTTATGCCGGCGAAGCTTATGAACAATACAGCGGCATCGTGCGCGAGCATTCAAACTCGAAGTATTTGCCCGAAGCATTCCTGGGCATGGCCGAATACACGTTTACGATTGAAGAAGATATGCCCACGGCCCTTCAACAATATCAGAAAGTCGTAAGCATTGATCCGAACAGTTCGGCAGCATCTTTCGCCATGTACAAGATGGGCTGGTGTTATTTCAATTTGGGCGAACCCAAGAAAGCCCTTGCCCAGTTTGAAAAAGTTATCCGCGAAGCCGACAAAGCCGCCGAAACCGGCCGCCGTTCCGACATGCGTAAAGAAGCTGTCAAGGATCTCGTCAAAGCATACAGTATGTGGGACGAAGCCAAACCTGGCAACGCGCGCAAATATTTCAAAGGTTTTGCCAAAGATGAAGCCGAAGTTGACACCATGATGGAACGTCTTGCCCGTCTGTATCAAGAAAACGGCAAGATTGAAGAATCCAACTTTGTGTACAATCAGCTGATTGCCGCCAACCCCGGCAAATTCAAGATCGTCGGTTATCAGCATGAAATCATGCTCAACGTTGAAACGATGAGCGATCCGACTCGTCTGGCTGAAGAAGTTCAGCGTACCGTCCTGATTTTCATCAAAGCACGTGATGAAAACTACGAAGGCGCAACACCTGAAGCTGTCAAAGCACAGAACGACAAAATTGAAAAATACGCCTCTGATACCGGTAAATGGTATCACATGACGTATCAGAACACGAAGAACCCGCTGTACTACTCGCTGGCTTTTGAAATTTATAAAACCTACCTTAACAACTTCCCCAATGCGACGGATAACTATGAGGTCATGTATTACTATGCAGACATGGCCTATTTCCGCAAAAACTATGCAGAAGCCGCCAAGGGATATGAACGCGTTCTCGATATCAATGAGAATGGCGAATTCAGCAAAGAAGCTGCACACGGTGCCGTCTTGGCCTATGACAAACTCATGGGCGAAGAAAATACCGACAAAGAAGCATGCCCTGACATTCCGGTCACGCCCGAAGCCGCAGAAGGCGAAGAACAGACTTATCCGGAATACCCCATTGCCGAATGCCGTCTGAAATTCATCGAAGCCAGCAAGCGTTATTCAAAGATTGATACCTCGGCTGAATTTGCTGTCAACTCGAAGTACAAAGCAGCCCAAATCTACTTCAATTATAACCACTTTGCCGAATCGAGACCTTTGTTCCTGGGTATTACAAAAGATGCACCTGCCTCCGAACCGGCAGTTTACTCGGCCAACTTCCTGCTCGAGACTTATCGTCTGACGAAGGAATACGAGGCCATGCGCGATGCCATCAAGGAACTGAAGAGCAACAGCGCATTCATGGCGAACACCACGCCGCTCATGGCTGAACTTCTTGATGTTATCAAGATTTACGAAGAAGCCCTCGACTACAAAGTCTGCGAAGAAAAAGAATCGAAAAAACGTTGGGAAGAAGCCGCACGCTGCTACGAAGAATATGCTGTTAAGCATAAGGGCAGCGAAGATGCCGCCAAAGCCCGTTGGAATGCGTCTATTGCATGGGAAAACAGTTCCGAAGTCGGCCGCGCCATCGAGGCTCGCGTTGCCCTCCTGACCGCGGAAGATGCCGACGAACACACCAAAGCTCTGGCACCTCGCGCGATGTATGCCATCGCACTCAACTATCACAGCCTCGCTGTTTACTCGGAAGCTGCTCGTTTCTATGAAATGTTCGTCAAACAGTTCCCCGAAGATCGCGAAGCTTGCGTGCCCGTCAATGCCGAGCCTTCAAAAGATCCTTGCGCCAAGCGCGCACTTCAGAACGCCGCCGCATTCCGCGCAGGTCTGGGGGAATACGAAAAGGCCGTCGAAAACTACGACCTGTTCGCCAAAATGTTCCCGAAAGACAAAAACGAAATGTCGATGCTCAAATTCCAGACTGGCCGTATCTACTATGACCAGAAGAAATATGATCAGGCACTCGACCGCTTTAACGATTATATTAAAAACTATGCCAAATTCGGCACACCCGGCCGCAAAATTGCCACAGAAACCTATATCGGCAAATGCTACTGGGCTAAGAAAAACCAGAAAGAAGCTCTCAAACACTTCGAAAAAGCTGAAAATGAATATGCCACTAAGGCTGTTCAATCCTGGCTCAGCAGTGCCAGCCCCGCTGACAGCGATCAGGCCAGAAACGCTGCCGCCGAAGCACGCTTCATGCGCGGTGAAACCCTGTTCCAGGAAGTTCTCGATATCAAACTTCATGATCCCAGTGTATCGCCCAAAAAAGTCGACGCTCACCTCCAACAGCAGTTGCTTAAGAAAGCTGATAAACTCAAGACTGCCGCACCGGTTTACAATGACGTCATCACGCGTTTCAATGCGCCGAAATGGGGTCTTGCAGCCATGACACGTCTCGGCATGATGTTCGACGACGTCGCCCAGCAAATCATGAACGCACCGGTTCCGCCCGGACTGCACGAAGATGTCGAATTGGCATACGTCGAACTGTTGCTCGAATTCACAAGCCAGTTCGAAGACCAAGCCATCGCAGCTTACAAAGCCGCCGTCGAACGCGCTGCCGCCACAGGCTGGTTCAGCCAATACACAAGCGAAGCTCAGAAACGTCTGTTCGACCTCCGTCCGATGGAATATCAGTCGGCATCCGAAGTCAAAGCCACACCGAATAAGATGGTCGTCACCTATCATACGGATGCGCTTTACACCAACCTCGACGAACTTCGCGGCAAAACAACCAAAGAAGTCCGCCAAATCGTCACTGACGGTGCTGTCAGCGAAGAACAAGTTGCCGCAGCCGCAACCGCCGGCGACAACAAAACTGAAGAACAGAAAGCCGCTGAAGCTGAAGCTAAAGCAAATAAGAAATCATTATAATAACGGGCAGACCGATCACAGGCCATATATGACGGCCTGTGATGTCATTACCTGACATTTCATCCCTATCGATAAAATTAGAGGAAGCTATGAAAGCAAATCAAAAGCGTGCAACGCTTCGTTTGGCAAGTATCGGTTTTGCCTGCCTGGCAGCCTGCTCTTTCGTGGGTTGCGGAACATCCTCCGGCGGCGGTAACGCTCCTTCCGTTCAGTCGCCCACCGGACCATCCAAAACTATCGATGCTGCAACAGGTAAACGTGTTGCCGTCAAAGAAAACGTCATCACCATCTTCGAAGATGCCACCAAACTCGCAAAATCCAATCCCCAAGGCGCTATCGATATGTTCAAAAAAGCCGCCAAGGAAGAAGATAACTTTGCAGAAGCTTGGTACAATATCGGACTGCTCGAACAACAGCTCGGCAATAACAGCGCCGCCAAAGATGCTTATAACAAAGCCATTGAAATGCGCCCCGATATGGCCGCCTCCTACACCAATATGGCCAAACTCCTTATCGATGAAGGCGACACCGAAAACGCCGAAAAATGGTTGCTCAAAGTCGTCGATGAGAAAAACGGCGTGGATCCCTTCAATGTCGATGCCAACCTGAACATCGGTATGCTCTATCGTACCAAAGGTGAAGCCATCCTCGAAAAAGAACGTGGCGGTACCGAACCTAAATTCAGCATGGAAGGCGCCGAAAAGAAAGGCGAAATCAAAAATAAAGAAGCCTACGACATGTTCGCAAAGTCCGTTGTTTACGTCCGTCGTGCTCTCGCCGGCGACTCCAACAACATCTACTGCTACGAAAACTTGAGCGCCATCTACTATCTCATGAACTCCCTGGAAGTCGCCCGACTCGTCTGCGAACAAGCGACCATCAAATACAGTGAGTATAATGAAGAACTCAAAAAACAACTCGAAGCCGGCCGTATCACACAAGAAGAAATGGAAAGAAAGGCTTATACACCGAAAGACCTCTCTGCCATTTACAATACCTCTGGACTCATTTACCTCGCCGAAGGCGAAGTCTCCATGGGGAACGCCGAATTCAAAAAAGCTGTCGAAGCCGATCCCACCAACGTTCAAGCCATGCTCAATGTTGCCGGTATCGCCATCAACGTTCAGGATTACCCACTCGCCTACGACCTCTATAACAAAGTTCTCGCCCTTCAGCCCAACAACATCGAAGCTTACCTTTCCAAAGGTGTTGCCGCTCGCGGTCTCAAAAATATTCAGGAAGCCGAAACCATTTATCGCGATATCCTCGCCAAACATCCTGACTATCCGCAAGCTCAGTTCAATCTCATCGTTCTGATTCAGGAATACCACCTCAAGATTGACGAAGCCCGTGAACTTTGGGTCAAATTCACTGAAGATCCCGTTGCCAACAAAGTCATTCCTGGCCGCGTTGAAGAAGCCAAACAACGTATCAAACAAATCGACGACATGAAAGAAGCACAGCGTAAAGCTGACGCTGAAGCCGCTCTCATGCAGAAGAAAATGGAAGAAATGGAACGTCTCCAGAAAGAACTTGAAGCTCAGGAAGCTGCCGCTGCAGCCGCCGAAGCCGCCGCAAATGGCGAAGCTCCTGCCGATGGCGCTGCACCCGCTGATGGTGCCGCCCAATAATCTTCAAGCCTCCTTTCTTAAGCCGCCTTCGGGCGGCTTTTTTTATGACTTTTTGGGGGCAAGCCCCCTACGGCGCTATTTGCTCTGCAAATACGCGCCTACCCCCATTGCGGGGTTTCACCCCGCAACGCCCCTGAAACCTCAAGTTCTATGCATACAACTTGACACCACATACACCCTCTTACACCCTCCTGCGCCCACATGTATGCATAAAATTCAAATACTTATAACAAATATGAATATTTTCTATTTATATTCAAATATATTTGTATTTTTTACTTTTAATACATTACACTTTTTTGTGATTGTATAAATGCTCTGATTTTCGTAATAAATTACGTCTTTTTGCCCAAAAGCTTGGGCAGAAGGGGGAGCGGCGTATTTCGTAGAAATAGCCGCGCGGGGGGAACCTTCCCCCCGAAAAAATATATATAAATATATTCCCACGATTCAGTCATAAGGAGAATCTGATGACGAAAAAAGTTGAGACCAGAATTGAAGAGCATGATGATCGCACCGGTATGACCGATGAAACGCTTGTACGCGCCGTCATCGATCATCTTCGCTATTCATTTGCTAAAAATAACCGCACAGCTTCAGCAGACGATATTTATTTGGCCATGTCACTGGCCATTCGCGACCGCCTGATTCATCGCTGGATGAAGACGATGAAGCGTTATTATGAAACCGATGCCAAACGCGTTTATTATTTGTCGGCCGAATATCTGCTCGGTCGTGCCATGCGCAACAACCTGATCAATATTGGTCTGAGCGAAACAGCCGATCGCCTGCTCAAGGAACGTGGCCTTGATTTGAATGAAATTGAAACGCATGAACCCGATCCCGGTTTGGGTAACGGCGGTTTGGGCCGTCTGGCGGCGTGCTTCCTCGATTCTTTGGCAACACTCGGTTATCCGGCAGTCGGCTACGGCATCCGCTATGAATTCGGCATTTTCCGTCAGTCGTTCAAAGACGGTCTGCAGGTTGAAAGCCGCGATCCCTGGCTTGAACGCCTGAATCCGTGGGAAATTGCCCGTCCGGACCGTGCCGCTACCGTTCAGTTTGGCGGCCATGTCGAACACCGTATCGACGAAAAAGACGATTTGCAGTGCGATTGGATCGATACGACCAAAGTCCGCGGCGTGCCCTATGATATGCCCGTGGCCGGCTATGATACCGAAACCGTCAACTCGCTGCGCCTCTGGTCGGCTCAGGCGACCAATGACTTCAACCTCGGCATTTTTAACGCCGGCGATTTCCGCAAAGCCGTCGAAGATAAAGTCATCAGTGAGACGATTTCGAAAGTTCTGTATCCGGCTGACAACAACCCCGAAGGCCGCGAACTGCGCCTGAAACAGCAGTATTTCTTTGTCTGCTGCTCGATTTATGACATCGTTCGCCGATACAAGAAAACCCACAGCAGCTTTGATCAGTTCGCCGACAAAGTCGCCATTCAGCTCAATGACACACACCCTGCCATCGCCGTTGCTGAATTGATGCGCGTGTTCGTCGACATCGAAAAAATGTCCTGGGAAGATGCATGGAACATCACGGAACGCGTTTTTGGTTACACCAACCATACATTGCTGCCCGAAGCCCTCGAACGCTGGCCGCTGCCCATGTTCCAGAAATTGCTGCCGCGCCACCTCGAAATCATCTATGAAATCAACCGTCGTTTCTTGCTCCGCGTGCATATTGCTTTCCCCGGCGATTACGAAATGCAGCGCCGCGTTTCCATTATCGACGAAACCGGCGAAAAATTTGTCCGCATGGCAAACCTCGCGGTGATTGGTTCGCACTCCATTAACGGCGTTGCCGAAATTCACTCTGAACTCGTCAAAACCGACCTGTTCCCCGATTTCGTCAAACTGTTCCCGGAACGCTTCAATAACAAAACAAACGGCGTCACACCGCGCCGCTGGATGGTTTCTTCCAACCCCGAACTCTCGGCTTTGATTACCGAAAAAATCGGCAAAAACTGGGTCAAACATTGCGACGAACTCAAGAAACTTGAAGCTTTCGCCGATGATCCTGCCTTCCTCGACCGCATCATTGAAATCAAACGCAACAATAAACGCCGTTTTGCTAAAGAATATCTCCCGTTTGAAGTCTCCGAAGATATGATCTTTGACGTTCAGGTCAAACGTATCCACGAATACAAACGTCAGCTCCTCAATGCATTGCACGTCATTCATCTGTATCGTGAAATCAAGTCTAATCCGAATGCCAACCGCGTTCCGCGCTGCGTACTCTTCGGCGGCAAAGCTGCCCCGGGTTATGCCGCTGCCAAGCTTCACATCAAATTCATCAATGATATCGCCAAAATCATCAACGATGATCCGACCATCAAAGATAAACTCCGCGTTTATATGTGCCCGAATTACTGCGTCTCCATGGCAGAAGTCATTATCCCTGCTGCAGACCTCAGCGAACAGATTTCAACAGCCGGTAAAGAAGCGTCGGGCACGGGCAATATGAAGTTTGCTTTGAACGGGGCTCTGACCATTGGTACGCTTGACGGCGCCAACGTCGAAATCCGTGAATGCGTGGGCGAAGAGAATTTCTTCCTGTTCGGCTTGACCGAAACCGAAGTCAAAACCCTCAAGGCCGAAGGCTATGATCCCAAAGCATTTATCAACGAAAGCGAAGATCTCAAGGCCGTTCTCGAAATGATCGATTCCGGCTTCTTCAGCCCGGATGACCGCAGCCGTTACAAAGGCATCGTCCGCTGGCTGCGCGAAGAAGATCCTTATATGCTCTGCGCCGATTTCGACAGCTACATTGCACGTCAGAAAGACGTTGAAACGGCTTATCTCAACAAACGCGATTGGGCAAAGAAATGTGTCCTCAACATCGCCAATATGGGCTTCTTCTCGTCTGACCGCACCATCCGTCAGTATGCCGAAGATATTTGGAACATCAAATCCATCGAAGTTTAATATCGAGATTTGAGATATGACAAAGCGGCTTCATTCGAAGCCGCTTTTTTTATTGGGTGGGCTAACCGAATGCACAACAAAAAAGCCTCTGAAATCTTGTTGACTTCAGAGGCTTATTCAAAACTCTAGATTAATGATTAAGTTTTAAACATAATCATTATGGAGGAAGCATTTGAATCCAGTTCGTTTAGAACTCTTGGTGTTTGTATTATATTCATAGAAGTCGCAAGTTGAATCTTTACCATTACCTTGAGAAATGGCGGTATGTCCGTATTTCTGACCAGCTGTAGTACCTGTTTTTTCCCATGTCATGATAACACCAGGAATCGACAAAGCTTCATTTAATGAATAATTCAGCTTTTTAAAGTTTCCGTTTGAAATCAAATAGTCATCGACCTGGTTACCATTACCATACGCATTATAACCATAATGACGTCTAATGGCTGTATTAACGCCCTTGGCACACCAACCTGTTGTTTGCATTTCATTCGCAACAGCTCTTGAAACGGATGCCAATTTTGCGTCACCACGTCCAGAACTTGATGTTTTTCCGCCACCTGAAGTTTTCTTCTCACCAATCTTAATATAGGACGAGCTGACCCAACCTTTGCCCGAACC
>JAGBXG010000082.1 GCA_017629415.1 Pseudomonadota bacterium
GAAACACCAAAGATGAAGCTTCCAACTGGTTCAGACAGCCAGCAGCGTCAAATTTCACGGCAACAGGCTTGCCGGATGTATCCAACACGCGAGGATGCGACAGGCTTTCGCCATATCTTTGGCCAAAAGCCGGCAAACATAATTTTTCGGCTTTAGCAATATCCCGAAGCTCGGCGCGAACTGAAATTTCCCCGGCCTTAAGATTGACAGAAAGCTGATAGAAATCGGACTGTTCAGAAGCCAAAGCATAAACTGGCATCAAAACACAGCAAGCCCATATTGTGAAAAACAATAGGCTGCATATATTCAGATTGTTTATCCGTTTTTCAGTACTCAATCGGATGCTCCGTTGCATCACACCAAAAACTCACAAACACATAAGTGCCAGACAAACAAATCAGAGTGAAGAATGCTTCAAATGTTATCCATCCTTCACTCTGTTGCTTTGTTTTATTTACCGCTATTCAACTTTTCAAGTTGTGCTTCAACACTGCTGAGTTCAGTTTTTAAATCACGGATCTGATTTTGAACAGCCAAGGTAAATTTATTGCGCGTATCTTCGTTCAATTTGGCCAGTTCAGCAGTGATTTCTGTTTTGCGTTGTTCAAGTTTTTTCAGTTCTGCAGCTTTTTCCTGTGCAATTTGAGCTTGGGCCTGATTCTCTTGAATTTCTTGTGTCACGCGGTTGCGGAACTGAGCCACATTCATGGTCGCATGCTGCTGAGCAGCGCGAGTACGTGCCTGAGCTTTCTTGGCTTCTTCTTTTTGAGTGTCCCAGTCAGCTTTAGCTTTCATCGCATGAGTCTTTGCTGCCTCAAGATTCTTAATCTTTTCACTCATATTGACGGAAATCATCTTCAGACCATCTCCGCAGGCCGCATTTTTGTTCTCATCGCTTTGAGCCAATGCACTGATATCGAACATTGTAATTTCATCGCCTATCAGAGCAGCCAGTTTCTTGGAATTTTTGTCGTATGCCAATTCCTGATATTTGGCTGGCAAAAACTCAGTGCCATCCTTTTTCAACGCGCCCATCAGGCCTTCTTTATTCTTGAAGAGATAAAGATCATATCCGCAAATCGTGCCAACAGATACCAAAGAATTGCGATTGAAAATCGTCTTGCCATCAGCATTGTAAACTTTGACCATATCCTCTGAGAACGCCATAAAGCTGTCGAGTTCAGGCATATACACCACACTGGCATAATCATATTCAGCCGGCACAACGACCTTGCTCATGTCCGATTTCAGCACAATACCCGTCTGACCGCCAATGCAATTCAAAACAGGAACACCGGCGCTTGAAGCTGTCTGCGTCACAAAATCAGACATGAAATAAAGCTGTTGCGCATAACTCCGATAACGGTAATCTAAAGTAGGATTGAGACATTCACCGCCTTTGTTCACTTGTAAATACTTACTGTTTGCTTCAAATTCATCAACACAGGCATACGAAGCATTGGCATAAATACCGGCTGTATCAATTTCACCAAAACCGCGTTTGGGATCAAATACCGTCGCCTTGCCGTTCATAAACTCAGATGCCCCTAAATACTGGGTATTCATCATCAGCATACCACGGCCATTCACATATCCCATCTGACCTGTTTCTCGACTGCTCACAAGAATGCGATCGTTCGAATACAGTGCTTTTGTCTCACCGCTTGCCTGAATATCGACAACACCTGTCCACATCGGGAACGACAAACGTTTGCCGGAATTATCAACCATCCCCAACACTGCGGGATAAGTATGGAAAAGATGATAAGAGGGCATCGAGTACTTGGTCTGCATTTCCATCGCAAACGTGCCGTCTTGACGCATCAACCCATAATTCCAATCACTACAAAAGCCGTCGCTGCCCAAACTGATGCATTCCGCAACCAAAGCGACACCATCCACAAAACCTGAAGTCACAAAAATATTAACAGTTTCGCCACGACTGTTCACAGGCGTGATTTCCTGACCATTCGCATTGACATATTTCATACTGCGCGTGGCATAGCCGGAAACCACTTTTTCGACCTTAAACGCCCAATGACCGCCGGCAGGATCTAAAACCACACCTTCTGTATCCAAATCGCCACTGTTTTCAGATGCCGTCGTTTCAGACGCAGTACTATTTGTTTCTGTCGCCGCTGTATCAGCCGTCTCTTCTGTAGCCGTCTCTTCTGTTTGAGATGTTTCTTCGGCATTTGATGCCGATTTTGAAGGCACATATCCAGAACCCCAAACAATAGCACCACAGCCATTCAACAATGTACAAGCCAACAATGAAATGATGATCCGTTTCATAACGTCAAGATATCC
>JAGBXG010000083.1 GCA_017629415.1 Pseudomonadota bacterium
AACTTTGCATACACCGTGGGCAAAGCCCCGCAAAAAAACTTAAACGCGATGAAAATCGACAAGAATGGTCGGAAAACGTCCCAGTTTCTGTTTGATATATTTTGCCGCTTTATGCTGAATGATTTCTTCCATGTTGCCATGAAGTGCCGATGTCGCAATCGTACGGCGAATCTCGGGTTCAAGTTCAGCATACCAGCCGTTATCCACACAAATGCCTAATGCATGAATACGTAAATCACCAACAAGTTCATCCCTACTGTTTAAAATACCGCTGATAGTCAACAGACCTTGATGTGCAAGGTTTTTCTTCTCTTTCATGATGGTTCGCGTGATTCCATCGATGCATTTACCCACCACATAACGTCTGGAAGGCACATAGCCGTCACGAATCTCATGACGATCGGGATAAAGCACAAGTGTTTGCCCTTCATCGATGATTTCAGTCACCATGAGTTCGCCAGTGCGTTTGGCAAGCTGCTCATGCAAAGCAAGCCGACGATGATCGCCATGAATCGGCACAAAAAGCTGAGGCGCAATCAATTCTATGAGCAGTTCAAGCTCACGTTGCCCCCCATGCCCGGAGCTGTGAAGCGTCAACTCAGGGTTATCAATCAAGCTGGCACCTTGACGATAAAATCCATTAATAATCGCCGCCACACGCCTTTCATTCCCCGGAATCTGCCTTGCCGAATACATCAATGTATCGGTTTTACGCAGCTTAATTTTAGGATGCTCGCCCTGGGAAATCTTAAACAAAGAAGCCGTTTTTTCCCCCTGAGAACCTGAAACGACAATAACGATATTGTCATCCGATGAAGCAATATCCTCCTCGCGGATAATTTCGAGATTTCCAGGTACTTTCAAATAATCAAGCTCGCGTGCAATGGCCATATTAGAAACCATCGAACGACCACAAACTGCCAGTTTTTTACCCAAATTGGCAGCGGCAAAAATGATCGACTGCAAACGACCAATATTTGAAGCAAACAGCGTAATAAACACACGACCTTGCGCCTGTTTGATACATGTTTGAATATCATTAAAAACATCGAGTTCGCTGGTAATGCCTTTGTTGTCGACTTCAACATTCGTCGAATCACTTAAGAAAAGGCGAACCCCGTCATCCCCAAGCGCCTCGAAACGAGCAAGGTTAGTTTTGGCCCCTGACATGGGTGTATTATCAATACGCCAGTCACCGGAATGAACGATTTTGCCTACAGCTGTATCAAAAGCAAAGGCTAAACTGCCCGGAATCGAGTGACAAACATCGATAAATTCAACTGTAATATCGCCAAATTGATGGGTTGTTTTCGGTCTTGCGACGTTAAAATCAACATGTTTTATCAAGTCGTGTTCTTCCAGACGACGTTTAATCAGCGCCAATGTAAAATCCGAAGCATAAATCGGAAGCTTGCCCTTAAATCCATGCTCAATCAATGCATAAAGCAAATATGGAATGGCACCGACATGATCTTCGTGTCCATGTGTCACCAATAATGCTGTCGGCGGATTTTCTTCGAGAATAGAAAAATCCGGGGTAATCAAATCTACGCCGAGATCATCATCAGCAGGAAACATCACACCGCTATCTACAAGCAAGCGCACTGAAGGGCTTTCGAGCAAAAGACAGTTCATGCCAAACATGCCTGTGCCCCCAATCGAAACAATACGAATATACGAATCTGTCATTTTAATATGCTTTCAATACATCCCAATGGGATAACCCCATCACATGATTCACAATTGAGCTCGGTCTGCCCCCAAATGATGTTTGCAAACAAAGCCTATCAAATACAAAAAGCCCGTGCCATCAGCTGTTTCTTTCGAATTTTCCCAAATCTGTGAAATCAGTCATGGCAACGAGCCAACAACGCCTGGTGCGATCAGGCTTTATATATTGATTATTTCTCCTCCCATCTCGTCAGCGGATGGAACGGTTTTAGATTTTTCTGCAGGTGTTACTTTTTTTACAAAAACTTGGACAATTCTCAGACGATCCATCTCAATAACTTCAAATGAATAGCCTTGATATTCTGCCACATCTCCAGTTTTAGCCACACGGCCAAGCAACTCCATAATAAATCCGCTCAGGACATCGCTTTCAGCTTTAATTTCTCTCAATCCCAAAGTTTCAGCCAATTCAATGAGCGGTGTTTCCCCCAAAACATTCCATCCCCCATCTTTGGCTTCAATTTCGTCCTGTTCTTCTCCATCAAACTCGTCTTCAATATCGCCGACCAGTTTTTCCAAAGAATCTTCCATCGTCAAAATGCCCGAAGTTCCGCCGTATTCATCCACAATAATGGCAAGATGGGAGCGTTTTTCCTGCAAAGTTTTCATTACCTTGCCGATATTGGACGTTTCCGGAATATAAACAGGTTCGCGCAACAAAGATGCCAATTTGACGTTTTCATCAGCCTGACGTGCAGCGAACACATCTTTAATGTGAACAATACCGGCAATATTATCGATATCATTCGTATAAACAGGATATCGTGAATGCCCTTTACTCAATGCCATATCTAAAAACTCATCAATCGTCGCATCAATTTTAATGGCATCAATCATCCCGCGAGGCACCATCACTTCCTTGGCACTCAGACTTGAGAAGTGAAAAACGTTTTCCACCAGTGTGCCTTGTTCTTTGGTAATCGTGCCGTCATTCGACGAATGTTGAGCAATATTGAGCAACTCTTCAGCCGAAACGCCTGAAGAATGGTCACCGGCAACAGGCTTAATCTTACATATTTTCATCAATCCGTTGCTCGTGGCCACCAGCAAATACATGATAGGCCCAAACACCAAGTGAAAAAGATACATCGGACTCGAAACGAACTTACTGACTTCAAGAGGCTTCGCAATGGCCAAACTTTTTGGGAAAAGTTCACCGCAAACAATATGCAAAAAAGACGCAAGCGAAAAGGCAATGACATAGCTGATGCCATGAATGACATTTTCAGGAATGCCGATGCTCAACCATGTAAAAAACATGGTCATATAACGGTTAATGGCCGGCTCCGCTAAAGCACCAATACCCAGACTGGCTACCGTAATACCAAGCTGAACCGCAGAAAGATAAGAATCTAAATCATGAACAATTTTTATCACTCGCGCGGCAGATTTATCTCCCTCTTCCCTTAAAACCTCAAGCTGAGAGACACGAACACGAACAAGGGCAAACTCTGCCGCCACAAAAAAACCGTTTAAAAAAAGCAAAATTAAACAAGCAAGAAGCGCAAACATATTTAAAAAAACGTCTTTTGTCCCAAAATATGAAGCAATAAAATTAAAGCGCACAAAAGCGCACAAAAAAATGCAACACGCTCGTGTGCCGCACTCAAAACGCCTACATGTAGAACATCATAGACAGATATGGCAAATTCTTTTACCTGATTTTGTAGCAAATTGTGACATGCCGATGAAACTCTGCTGGCTGGTATCAGAAAATACTTGCGAAACCTATCAACCGTGACTACTTTCCGCATACGTTGGCATGAAAAATGGATTAAGTGTCCAACAGGTCGAATGTCCGACCCCCAGCCGATGGAGGCGAACATGATTATTCCCGATTACTTAATTATTGACGAAATACGTCGTCGCGAAGAAAAATCCTGGGAACCTGAAACCCTCCAGCTTCCGCTTCCCGCTTACGATATCCCCGATGAAAAACAAGATTATCCCAACCGGCAAACACCTAAAAAACCGGAAAAACCTGTCAAAAATAATGGCGTTATCATCATCGATATGAACACTTACCGACGCATCGTCTGACAAATCCAAGGCCCAAAAGGGCCTTTTTTATTGTCCATAGGCTTCGACATGAAACTCAAAATCTTTTCAGGCTCATCACATCCCGAACTGGCACAAGCTGTTTGCAACAACCTCAGCATCCCCTTGTCCCAGGCCTATTCAAAACAATTTTCTAATGAAAATCTGCTTGTCAGGATTGAAGAAGATGTCCGAGGCTGTGATACATGCGTCATACAAACGGCTTCAGCTCCCCTTCATACCCACATGATGGAACTGTTTATCTTGTGCGACACACTCAGAGCATACGGTGCCCGTTCCGTTTGCGCTGTCATCCCTTATTTTCCTTATATCCGCTCGGACAAACAGGACAAACAAGGCGTAGCCATTATCGCAAGACTTGCCGCAAATCTCGTCGAAACATCCGGTGCCACATCTGCCCTCCTCCTCGACCTGCATTCCCCCCAAGCCCACGGTTTTTTCCGAATCCCTGCCCATGTTCTCACGGCACGCAGTGTCCTCGTCAATCAC
>JAGBXG010000001.1 GCA_017629415.1 Pseudomonadota bacterium
CAAATTAAAATCATAGAAGTTTAGTTTATACTAACATACAAATATACATATTAAATTCAACATATTGCAGTTTTTACCGCATATCATGTGCAACAACTGAATGGCATATCATGTAATGTTTGGATTATAATAATATGAAATACATGATAAAAAAGTACAAAATAATACAAAATAAATAGATGAATTTCAATCAAGAATATGCAGGACAATATGCGAAAGAAAGCTTGATATATATCCTGCATAAATTTAGGCCGGATTCAGCTTATGATTTTGACACACGTCTGAAGCGTGCGACAAAAAATCCGTCGCAGCCATCGACATGAGGCAGGAATTTAATTTGGGATGCCGGTGCATGGCCGCCCAAACATTCCGGAGGAAGTATGTCTGCTTCGTAGTTGGGGTGTCTTTGTAAAAATGCTTCCACCTGGTCTTCGCATTCTTCGCGAGTAATGGTGCAAACGGCATAGACGAGGACACCGCCAACGGATAAATGCCGGCAGACGTTGTCTAAAATTTCGCGCTGAAGAATGACGAGTGAATCAATGGCTTCGGTCGTACGTGTCAGCTTAACTTCGGGGTGGCGTCTGAGCACGCCAAGACCGGAGCAAGGCGCATCGACAAGAATGACATCGAACGGGGCAAGCGGCACACTGCCGCCAACAGTCAGATCGCGGACTTTGGTGACCAGCGGCAGCTTTGAAAAATGTTTTTGGTGATAATCGCGAAGCCGTTCCAATTTGTTGGCATAAAGATCGGTGCTCAAAATCGCATATTTGCGGCCAGTTTTGTCGCAGGCAATTTCATCCAGCATGTGAATCGTTTTGCCGCCCAAGCCGGCACAAGCATCCCAAATATGAATTTCTTCTTTATCTGGCATCCAGGAAGCTGGCCTGTTCAAAGCTCGGACTGCAAGTTGTGCTGCTTCGTCTTGAACGCAGACTTCGCCGCGTTCCAAAGCTTCGTCGATCGAGTCATGACGCGATATCACGGCGCAGGAAGATTCGGGCAACAGGGGTGTGGGCGTCACAGAGACACCTTGCAACGCCAAAATATCGGCCATACTTGTCTTGGACTCATTGACACGCAAAATCATCTTGGGCACCGAAAGCATGCTTTCCGCGATGGCCTCTGCCTGCGGCCCAAACTCGCGCTGGAGCAATCGAGCCAAATCATCGTTTAAACTGTAACGGATGGCAAAATCGGTCAGTGTGTCGCCGGTGGGTTTGAATTTCAGCCCTTCAGGAGATTCATGACGCGCCACTGCCTTGCGCAAAAGGGCATTGCAATAACCGCTTGCAGCTTTGTTACGCAGCCTTTTTACGACATCGACACTGGTGGAAACGATGGAATATGCAGGCACACGATCCAAAAAAACGAGCTGATACATGGCACTGCGCAATGTCATTTTAACAACAGAATCCGCACGTCTGAGCATCTCCGGCTCAATATCCGACCATAAGGCATCGATCAAGCGCATGTTGGAAAGTGTGCCGTAAAAAATGCGTGTCGCCAGCACTTTATCCAGTTCATTGAGGGCGCTGCGTCTCATGGCAACATCCCACACAATATTGGAAAAGCCGCCCTCATCAATGCGCATCAGCGTTTCAACAACGAGTTCTCGAGGGTTTGAGGTACCTTGCCGTACATCTTTTTCATGTCCGCGCTTCGTCTTAGGTTCGACATGCCAAGGCGCACGCGCTTGTGCGCTATCCGACGCAGTTTTTATCGTTGTTCCCGGCTGTTCGGAACGGGATTGAGCCTGACGATTGCCTTGCTGACCTTGCTTGTGATCCGAACGCTTACCGGCTTTGGCATTATGCCGGGAAGAATCCAAAGCAGCACGGCGTTTAGGCGGCGCAAACCCAAGTTCCTGGCTGTCTTTCGCTGTCTGATGTCGAGGTTTCTTATTGTCTGACATGTCGATTATCCAAATGTGCGTGATAATGTGCGTGAAATTTATTGCATGACGCAAATATTGAAGCTGCCAGGCATGACTGACATGCTTTTATAAATTGTTTTCGTCCCCCCAACCCCAAAATGGCGCATATTTAAGAATGCAAAGCCTTGGGTGCAAGCATTTTATCACAAAACCCTTCGCTTTTAACGATGACATGAAAAGTCAAATGCACTTTCAGCAAATTGTATATCAGTGGCGCGGCTATGTTAGGCAGGTGATACCTGCCTAACATACGCCTTGCATGCGCGGCTATTTCGCCCAAAAGGGCTCAATACGCCGCGCAAAATATCGCATATGTTGAAGTCAATGCCCCCAAAACGTCAGTCACGCATGCTAAGAGCAAGGTAAACTGTCCTCACGGTGTACGCAAAGTTGAAAATCTCTTGTAAATCAGAACATTGTAGAGATGCAACATGAGATACAGAGGCTCATTTTGCACCATCAAAATCAACATAGCGTTCAGAACCTGCCAGATTTCCCCAAAATGTAAGTTCCCATTGTAGATGCCAAGGGGCTCATCAACTCCACAAGGACTTTGGACTGCCAAAACCGTTTGACTTAAAGATACAAAAAGACTCACAGAACAAAAAAGTCCGCTTCAAAGACTTCATTTTAAGCATGACGCAATGCGTTAAACCCTAGGTGTGATGCCGATTTTCTGCATTGTCAGGGCAATTTGAAGTCGTTATAAAAGCCGTCTCATTGGGAGCCTGTTATGATGGATCCCAAGAGATTCGAAATCTTTTGTCACAATTTGTATCAGGCATTTAAGATGAAAAAAACGTTATGTGCTGTTGCGTTTTTGACCCTGTTTTCGGGGTGTTCCATTCAAAAAATGGCCGGCGAAGCCGTGATCGAATACACACACGATCAAGCTGTGCCTTATTTGATGGCGCAAGGCGACCTCGCGTCGGCATGCCAGATGGGGCAAAGTCTTGGACCTGTCTTGGCATCTTTCAGCCGCGTTGATTTGCAACCCCAGAATATCGGTATCGCTACCCATATGGCCGCAGGTATGTGCGCCGAATTTGATCAGCGTACCGCAGAACTCGCTCGGCTCAGAGCTTTGCATGAAAATCGTACTTCTGAGGCACAAGATGCGCTGATTCGTGAAAAACAGGGACATCGGCTCGCCGCTCTTCGTATGATTCAAGCCTACGAAGATGCCATGATGACTTTTGGCGATATGAGTCAGCAATGTCGTCATTTTGAGAATACTACCGATGAATTGCTCTCATTGTTAGGATTAGCTTCCGGCGCTCTCGGGCTTTTGCACGAATTCAATAGTGAAAAATCGATCGGCATTTCCCTCGAAGTCACCAGCATTATTGAAAAATCAGCCTCATGCTTTGATGACGATAAATGGTGGGGGCTCCCTACCGCTTTACGTGCCGCTTTGTGGCTCAGCATTCCCGGCGCGGGTCCAGAAGGCGTGGATCCCATTCAGGCCATGCAGGATGCCGCTAAAAAAGGCGATGCACAAGGCGTTCTTCTGGCCAGAGCGATGCTCGTCATGATGGCAAATTCCATCGGCAAATCCGATATCATGTGTCAAGCACTTGCTGAAATCCCCGATGCCCAAACGCTCAATCCTGAATATGCTCTCCTCAATGCCTATGCAACAAGCATGATGACACATCAGGCCGATATTGCATGGACAAAAGAAAAAGGCCATAGAGCGCCTTTCATGCAGAGCCAATGCCCGGCAGCCCAAAGCGAACCCATGCTCGATCAGAGTCAAATGGATGATCTGCTCGATGGCCTTTTGGATGAAGAAGAAACCGCAGAAACACCTGCTCAAACGCAGGTACTGCCAGAAACAACGCCTCAAACGATAACTGAAACAACACCAGCAGCATCTATGGCACAATAATTTATTATCTTGATGTCGTCGTCAGAGCCTTAAATAGCTTAATGCTCTGTATAAGGATCTCCAGTGAAAGACGGCATAACGCTGATGTATGTCCAAAATATGAAATATGGAATCATAAAGCACAAATCATTCCCCCATTTTCATCTTCATTCTTGAAACATAAGGAAGGAACCATGAAAAAAAACATTCTGCCATTCTGTCTCTTTGCACTTGCAACCTGTGGACTTGCCGCTAACGCTGTTGCCGGTGAAGCGCGCACATTATGTGTTTATGACCCATCCGGTGCCAATGGAGACGCTTTCGCCACCATGAAAGATTATCAGGTCGCCGCTTCACAATGGGGGTATGATCTCGAACTCAAGCCTTATACCAACGAAAAAACTGCCAGTGATGATTTTAAAGCAAAAAAATGTGATGCCGTATTTCTGACCGGTGTTCGTGCCAGAAGTTTCTCTAAAATGGCTTCCACACTTGAGGCGATGGGCGCACTCCCCAGCTATGAACTGCTCGGCGAAGCCATTACATTGCTGGCACAGCCTAAAGCCGCAAAATTCATGAAAAATGGCGACTACGAAACCGCCATGATTACACCAATGGGCGCCGTTTATCTGATGCTCAGAGACAGAAGCTGGCAAACTATCGAAGATATCGCCGGAAAACGTGTCACAACCATCGATTTCGATGAAGCCGCCATTCACATGGTCAAACTGTCCGGAGCTTCGATGGTGTCCGCAGATATCTCCACATTTGCTGGCATCTTTAATAATGGTGCCGCCGATATTTGCTACTCACCGACAACCGCTTTTAAACCTCTCGAACTCGAAAAAGGCGTTAAAGAAAAAGGCGGCATCGTCCGTTATCCTATCGCACAACTGACAGGACAAATCCTGATTCACTCCGATAAATTTACACCTGATTTCGCTCAAAAATCTCGCCAGTACGGCGCAGAAAACTACAATAAAATCGTGCAGATCTCGACAAAAGCTGACAACGCTATCGATAAAAAGTATTGGATCGATCTCAATAAATCCGCCCAAGACAGATACGACCAGCTCTTCCTCGATGTCCGCATCAAACTTCGCGATGAAAATAAAATTTATGACAAAAATACACTCTCCATCATGCGTCGTCTGCGTTGCAGCAAAGATAACACGCGTTCAGAGTGTGCACAGAAACGTGAATAATTTCACATCATAAGATGCCGCTGTCAAACACAGCGGCTTTTCATCATTTTGAAATATGAAAGCCTCAAAAAGCTTTTTCATGACTTTGATAACATGCCGCTGCTTTGCAGCGGCTAAACTTGTTTTTTAGATTTGTTTCTCATTGGAAATGCCTATGATGAAAAAACTTTCCATACTCATGACCTCGGTGCCATTGGCCTTGCTCCTTATCGGCATCGTGCTCTGTGCCACCATGGAAAACTTGCACAGCACGATGCTGGATATCGGCGAAAAACAATGGTCTGGTTATTCCGAATTGCGACAGCCGGCTGAAAAACCAGATTGTGATCCCAATGCTGCCCCTCAAGCTGCACCTGCCCAGGCAGATGAAGACGATGCTTTGCTCGACGACCTCTTTGGCGAAGAAGAAGAAACCGTCAGCGAAGAAGCCGTTGCCGCCGCACGTGCTGTATGCCTCGAAAAAATTCAGAAATATGAAAATATCGTGGCTCGTCAAAATGATGGTAGCCTCAAAACATTTGTCAGCATTGAACGTGCGGTTTCCAATATCGCCTCAGAATCCGTAGCATTCGGAAAACACTTCCTGATCCTCATCTTTATCTTCTGCGGCCTTGCGGCAACGCTTCAGCGTCAACACCTGGGATTGCGGACACCAATGTCCACACGTGACGATAGAGCCTCTCAAATTGCACAGCTCATTGGCAACCTCATCGTCATGTTCTCGTTCCTTGCCTACTATCGACAAGATTTGCAGTCCGGGGTCGATAATGTCTCCGACTTGCCCATTTATTGGATGGTGGGATTTGGGTTGATGGCTTTGACCAATGCATGGCTCATCTACAAACCACTCAAACCTGAACTGGCTGCAGAAGGAACTGCGACTGATATCAAACCTGCTGTCTCGTCAGAAAACCAGATTACCAACAAATCAGAATCCAATTCAAACCTTGAAAACAAATCAGAATCCGCAGCAAAGTCTGAATCCCAGACCGAAGCTGATGCAAAGTCCGAATCACAGTCCGAAGCTGATGTAAAGTCCGAATCACAGACCGAAGCTGATGCAAAGCCTGAATCCCAGACCGAAGCTGATGCAAAGTCTGAATCACAGACCGAAGCTGATGCAAAGCCTGAATCCACAGCTGAATCTGATAAGAAAACGAATAAGGACGCAGGGAAAACACCTAAACCGAAGAATACAATTGGCCAAATGTTATTAGGCATTCCTCTGTATGCTTATATGGCTTGGATTTGCGGATTCTATTTTGCATTTATTGAAAATCATTTTGCGGGTGTCGGGATTTATCTGAACCAGATGACCGAACATGCAGATCTTTATACGAATGTGGCGTTGTATGTCTTTGCCGGCATGATGTTGAAATACACAGATATTGCTGACAAATTCATGGCGTTGTTGCGTCCTTGGAAATTTTCACCCGAATTGCTTGTTTTCATCCTCGTCTTGGCATCTGCCATACCGACAGCCTATTCAGGCGCTTCCGGTATCTTTGTCATTGCAGCAGGCGCGATTATTTTCCGTGAGCTCAAGCATGCAGGCGCGCGAGATTCTTTAGCGATTGCCGGTACAGCAATGAGCGGTTCCATGGGAATTGTACTCAGCCCTTGCCTGTTGGTCGTTATCATTGCCGCCTTGAACAAAGATGTCACCACGACAGAACTTTTCAGTGCTGGATTTTCGATTTTCTGCGTCAATATTTTTGTCTTTGCCATTGCCATCTTTACGATGAAAAAACAGCGTGTTTCCTGCGCAAATCCGCTCATTGCTTTCCCAGCCATGTGCAAAGCAGTTGTGCCTGTATTGCCGTATATCGCAATTGCTGCCGCCGTTTTATTGGCATTCCGTTACGGTTTAGGGGCTGCTTTTGATGAGTATTCTGCTCCGGTACTTTTGCCATTAGTTCTGATTGTTCTTCTCATTTATGATCGTATCATTGCTAAACGTACTTGGAAAAAGCTTCAAGCTTCATCCGATGAGGCTAAAAAAGCCGAAACGCCTGAACCTGATGGCATCATTAAAAGCTTGCTCAATGCCGTAAATTCGACATCAATTCATGCAGGCGGTTTGCTCAGCCTTATGACGCTGTCCATCTGCATCGGCGGCATCATCGATAGAGCACACTTAAATGAGCTTTTGCCTCAAACCTTTAGCAGTCCAATACTCGCTATGGCCGTCCTGTTCGTGATCCTGGTCATTATTGGTATGATTATGGATCCCTATGGAGCTGTCATTCTTGTATCGGCGACATTGACGCAAATTGCCGCTGCCAACGGCATCGGTGCTGTACACTTCTGGATGACAGTGCTTTGTGCTTTCGAGTTAGGCTATCTCACACCGCCGGTCGCACTCAATCAGCTGCTGACGCGTCAAGTTGTCGGTGAAAAGGCATATGAATATGAAAATAGTCCAGACCGACCCAAAAACTTCTGGTGGCGTCATGAACGCATCATGCTGCCCGTTGCCGTTAAAGGCTTAGTTTTATTGCTCGTCGCATTTATGCCGCTTATCATAAACATCATCAGATGGAAGATGAGATAAATTTAAAATCTTTCTGAATGATGCATTTTCTTTTGACAGGGGGCCAAGCCCCCTGCGGCGCTATTTGCTGTGCAAATACGCGCCTACCCCCAGCGGCGCTATTTGCTGCGCAAATACGCGCCTGCCCCGCTCCCAATGCAGGCGCATGCGAAGTCCATCAAAGACTTGCGAAGCAGTGTGCAACAGAAAAGCAAAATGGGATACAGGGTTCCATTCCGCCCCCAAAAGTCACGTTACCAGTACTCGTCATACCCACGAAAACCGTAAGTCCCCATTGTGGGTTCCAAGGTGCTGAGCCCCTTGGCGTGGGGGCGAAGCACCACACGAATTTTGCTCAACAAAAAAAAAGCTTTCACACTTCATGTGAAAGCTTTTTTTATTGGGATGACGGTTCAAGCGCATAACTGAGGCTGATGAATGCATGGCGGCCAGGTAACGGACGCTGCAGGACATCTTGTGCTTCACGGTCATCCAGCAGATTATTCAGAACAAAATCGATGCGCCATCCGGTGTAAATTTCCATTCCCAGTTCGAGATTGAGCCGAAGTTTCGGGGAAGAAAATAGAGTTCCCGTCATATTGCGCGGCATTTTCGTGGCATAATCGACGCAAAACTTGGCATGCCAAATTGCTTCATCCCAGGATAATGCAGCCTGAATATGATGTTCCGGGGTTGTCGGCATAGGAAAACCACTGCCTGTGACGGCATTGACCCAAGCGTAACGGCCTTCTAGCGCAAAACCACGCCAAAATTGAGATCGCAGCGTCACCTCAAGGCCACGTGAAGAGGCATCTGTAATATTGCGAGCTTGGTAAAGATATGGGGTTATCGGGATAAAACGGATGAGATCGGTATGGTGGTGATAAAATCCGCTGACTTTGAGGTTCAGCCATGATGCAGGATAAAGAGAAACCCCGATTTCTCCCAGCAAACTTTGCTGATTGCGTAATGCTGGATTTCCACGAATGTACTCTGTTTCATAATACAGCTCGTCAAAAGACGGCCTGCGTTCTGCTAAAGCCGCAGAACCCCAAATTTCAAGCCAAGACAAAGGTTTGCCAGCTATGCCCAGACTGGCCTCAAACATAGGAAGTGCATCAAAATTTGTTTCCATGCGCAGATGAAGGCCAGCTTTTAGGCTGTCATGCCAAAAAGTCACTTGTTCTCCCACCCCTATACCAAGCAAATGCCGTTGATAATCATGCATTTTGGGCTGATGAAATGCCCAATGGAAAGCAGAAACATCTTGGGCATCATAAACAAAGGTGATTTGAGTTTGACTCCAGTCTCCTGCGATAAATGAGGCATTTGCCGAAACCATCGTCCGATTTTCTAAATAATCTGAATGGGTGGGAGTGCTGCCGATGAAAGATGTGGGATTGTCATAAATATCGCGGCTGGCTCGATGGGTCAGTTCCATTTGGAAAACAGTTACCGCTTGTCCGATCATCAGAGGATCAAATGTCATACTGGCACGGCTCAAGCTTAACCAGTGGGCTTGAGTTGCGCGTGCATAACGCGCAGGATATTCAGAAAGTCCGGCTTCTTGACGATCTACTGCGCTAAAAAAAGTCAATCCGGAGATATGTCCTACAGGGGTATCTATTTCTGCTCGAAGTTGGCAGCCTATGCGATGGGCGGCATTATGTTCACGAATTTGATGGCTTCCTTGAGTGTCGATATAAGAAAACTGTCCCGAGCTGTAATCACCGAAAGCTGCACCGCCAATCATTCCCCAAGTCGCTTGATGTCCACCTGAAACGAACAAATCAAAATCCCCAAGTGTTCCGCCGGTTAACACAGCTCGAATGGGGGTGACATTGTCATTTCCTTTTAAATCGATCATACCTCCGCCAGCGCCTGATACTGCGCCCGCGCCAGTTGCCCAAAAAGAAGCCGATTTAAGCAGTTGAGCAGGTATCATCCCTAAATCTGCGCTTGCATCAGAAAGGGCATTCATCACGATGCCTTCATAACGTACGACAATATCTTGAGAACCAGCCCCACGAAAAGCGACACCTTTTCGCTGCAAGCGACTGCCATGATCTGAAATATGAGAAGCCACTGCAGAGGATAAAATTTCTCCCAACTCATGTCCGGGACTGTTTTTGCTGACTGTCACAGTTTCTGCGTGCATGACGCGATCATCAAAATTTTCTGTGTCAGTCGTTTCACGTTCAAACGATGCTGTATTTTCAACGGCATCAAGCATGAGCATTTCATCATCTGAGAGATCTAGCTGAGGGATATCTTCACCGGATAAAGCCAGTTCTCTGTTATTTTCTGGCAGATGTTGAATGTCTTGACCCCAAGCCGTCCACGGCAGAAGCAGTCCCCAAATCGTGCCATGAATGATATAGCGCATGCGTTTCACAAGAACCTAAAAAAAATCCCCGCCTTAAAGGGCAGGGATTGAGAGTGGGATAGAACCTGGAATTCGAAATTATTCAGCGGCGGCGGCATCGCCTTCAGCGGCGGCGGCATCGCCTTCAGCGGCGGCATCACCTTCTGCGGCGGCATCGCCTTCTGCGGCAGCGGCATCGCCTTCTGCGGCGGCGGCATCACCTTCTGCGGCGGCGGCATCACCTTCAGCAGGTTTATTGGCATCCGGATTCTTGTAAGGTTCAAGATCGGGCGGCGTAAGCGTTATTTCTTTATAATCCAAGTCGAAGCGATAAACACCGCGAACACCGAGGATATGACCGGAAAGTTCAAATTCGAGCGGCGTATCATTTGCAGGTGCTTCGTAATAGTAAACGTCTTTAATAGAATCGCCAGGATTCAATGTAATATTGCGCGACTGACCTTTACCCAGCATTTCGCCATTGATCTGAATACGTTTCACAGCAAGATTTGCAGCACGCATGGAGATACCGGCTTTTGCTGCATTATGGCTGGGCATATAAAAACGCGCTTCATTGCTTGTATTGGTAATTTCAAGATAAACAGCCATGACGGGCTTATCTGTGTAAGCATAAGCGTATTTCAAAGGTAATTTAGGTTCAGTCTTAGGCGCGAGTTCTGCGTATTCTTTGACGACGCGCGTGACTTTAACATCCACACCGTCGATGCTGGCAATTTCATTGACGCGATAAGTTTGTGTGGGTTTGGCTTTTGAAGGTTTCTCGACATAGAAACGGAAAACCTTTTCACCGGCACCGACGATATCGCCAGGCACGAGTAAAACGAGTTTCTGATCGTCACTGACAACAGGAACTTCAAACAGATATTCGTCTGTGACACTGTCGCCCGGTTTTATTTCTACGCGTTTAATCAACTGATTCGGCGTGTGAATCGAGGTTGCTTCATCAAATTTAATTGCCGCAAAATCCGTACGTTCACCATTATCAGGGTTGGGATCTGTACAAAGCTGGAGACGTTTGGAATCATGGAAATGTTTTGAACCATAGGTCAAAACTTTGTCGGATGTATTTTTAATTTTCAGGCGCAATACCGCAACTTCAGCCTGTTCGGCGACCGGACGGGATGCTTCACCCGTTGCGTTAATAAAGTCAGGGGTTGCAATCTCAAAAGACACCACAGAAATTTCAGCACCATTTGCTGTCACTTCCACTACGCCAGGATCCTTGGGAGGTTCTGGAGGCTCGCCTTTGCAGCCCATCACGCCAAACGCCATCGAACCTGCCAGTAATGCAACCATCCATTTCGCGCTTATTTTCATGACTTTTCTCTCAAATTAATGGGAAACCAATGCCAAAATGGCACAAATACTCGCGTGCCTTTTATACCCACATGGGGTTTATTGTCAAAAAGCAATTCAAGGCTTATTTGCATGTTTTTTAAGACATATTTGAACCATGCATATCTTGTGAATATGTAAGGCATACTTTAAGCTGGAATCGGTCGGCCGTATTTTGCAACGCAAAATAGGACCGGCAATAACCGGGCCGTATTTTGCAACGCAAAATAGGACCGGCAATAACTGGGCCGTATTTTGCAACGCAAAATAGGCACAGTAACGATGCGCAGCGCCATTCAGGCGCAAGCAGCGTCCCTAAATCATCCATCATTGGAATCCAATGATGCGTATTGGCATGGAGGGTGTGATGAGATATTGGAAATGGTTATGGATTGCTTTGGTTCTCCTGTTGGGATGTGACAGATATGAAACGCGCAATCCCAATGATGAAATTTCGCATTTGCCAGATAGCGAGTCGGACGATGAAGCGATTTCAGCTTCAAAAGAACAAGCAAATACAGAAGAGAAATCGGATGATTACTATATGGGCTGCGCCAAGCCTAAAGCGCGCAAAGAGGCTTCACGCAGTTGGTTTGGAAGTACAAGTCAAGCCTCCAATGTTGTCATGGCAGAAAGCGTACAAAACATGCCCGTCATGGCACGAGCGCCCATGGCTGAACCCGAAGCCCCCATCGAATGGAATACGGCGGAATTCAGTCAGTACGATGCCAACCGGTTTATGAATACTCTCGCTTCGCCGCTTTCAACATTTGGCGCTGATGTCGATACGGCCTCGTATGCCATTTTCAGACGCAGTGTCAATCAGGGAAAAGTGCCGGAAAAACAAGACCTGCGCGTGGAGGAAATGATCAATTATTTCCACTATGATTATCCGGAACCTCAGCCTGGTGAGCCTTTTTCTGTCACCATGGAGATTGCACCATGTCCGTGGAATGAAAAAACAAAGCTGATGATGGTCGGCGCACAGACCCATACCCTCCAAAAGGATGAAATTCCAAAATCCAATCTCGTATTTCTGCTCGACTCATCGGGATCGATGTACAACAAGGACAAACTTCCGCTGCTGAAAAAAGCGTTGCTCATGCTGACTCGCGAACTGGGAGCCGAGGACAGGGTTTCTATCGTGACTTATGCCGGTGATTCGCGCGTTGTGCTGGAAGGGGCAAAGGCCAATGACCGGGCAAGGATTGGAGAGGCATTGCGCACCATTTGTCCGGGCGGAGGCACAAACGGCGAAGGCGGCATTCAGATGGCCTATCAAATGGCTCAAAAACATTTCATTCAAGGCGGCAATAACCGAATTATTTTGGGCACGGACGGCGATTTAAACGTCGGTATTTCCAGTACGAACGAACTCAAAGCCCTGGTGGAAGAAAAACGAAAATCCGGTGTATTCTTGTCGGTGTTGGGTTTTGGTTTTGACAATCTCAAAGATAACCGCTTGGAAGCATTAGCCGATAATGGCAACGGCAGTTATCATTATATTGATTCTGTCGCCGAGGCTCGCAAGGTGCTCATTCGTGAAATGCAGCAAACCATGTATGTGGCAGCCAAAGATGTCAAATTCCAAGTCGAATTTAATCCGGCTAAAGTTAAAGGCTATCGTCTGATCGGTTATGAAACACGGGCATTAAAAGCCGAAGATTTCGCCGATGATACCAAAGATGGCGGCGAAGTCGGTGCCGGACATCAGGTCACCATGCTTTATGAAATCGTTGAGACAGGCTCGGATTTTGCCGTACCGGAAGTCACCACCAAATACCAGCAAACGGTGGTGTCTGACAGCCATGACTTTGCAACCGTCAATGTTCGCTATAAAGCGCCAGACGGTGACACGAGCAAATTGCTGAGCTATGCAGTGACACCTGCACACAGTCGGGAAAAGGCTTCGGAAAATTTGAACTTTGCTTCGGCTGTGGCGCAAATCGCCATGATTTTGAACCAGTCTGAACACAAGGGAACGGCAACGTATGATTCGGTATTGGAACAGCTCAAAGGCGTATCGGTTCTCGATGCCGACGAAGACCGCGCAGAATTCGTAACAATGGTTCGAAAACTTAAGAATTTATAAAAATTTAAAAAGTTTTGTGACTGAGAAGGACACAAAGGCCTTTTTAAAGTGGGCTCATTCATAAAAATGTCAAATACATTGCAGTTTCCAAGGGGCTCGGCCCCTTGGCGGGGTTTGGGGCGGAGCCCCAAAAGAACTTTGCGTACACCGTGGCTTCCCCCCTTGGCGCCGTTTGGAGCAAAGCCCTACGGAATGTCTGAACCCTTGTTTTTTACGCATGCGGGGGCCAAGCCCCCTACGCCGCTATTTGCAAGCAAATACGCGGCTACCCCCGATGCGGGGACGGCGCCCCGCAACGCCCCGCCCGAGTTTTATTCTGATATTCCCTAAAAGAACTTTGCCTACACAGCATTGGACTTTTGCTTAAAAAATCACAAATCCCCAGGGGGTGAGTACGCCACCGGATACAATGGGCAAAAGCCATTTGCCAAAGAATACATACTCAATAGCTGCCAATGCGATGAAGGGTCCAAAAGGAATGGCCAGTTTGCCATCCGAAGGTTCTTCAGTTTCAGATTCATTTTGAGATGAAGAAGCTGCAACAGTCTTATCTGTCTGTTCTTCACTCTCAGGATTTGCAGTTTCTTCGGCAGTATTGTTTATTTCACTATTTTGTGCACAAGTATTATGCTGAGATGCGGTTTCTTCGATTGTGCCGTTGTTATTTTGTTCTTTGTTCAAACTAGCATCGGTAGTTTTAGGAGATTTATCCGCCAAAAGTTCGGCTTCGACTTCGTTGACAACGGCATTTCGGAACAGACCATTTTGGGTTTCAGTCTGCTGTTTGCGTCCCATCAGGATACCGATAACAGCGGCGATAATGCCTTGTACGCTGGCAGCGAGAAATATAAAGGGGAGGCATTGCCAGCCGAGGAAGGCGCCGACCATCACCATCATCCAAATGTCGCCGCCCCCCATGCCGATGCGTTTGGTGAGCAAATAATAGCCGCCGATAATGGCAACGATAATGCCACCGCCTATGAGGCCACCGAGAATGGAATCGAGCCATGTGATGTTACCTAAAATCGTGGCATAGGGGAAAGCATCTGGCAGAGCAAAAGACACGGCAATGCCAAGTGCGGCAATTGGCAAAGCAACTTCAGGCGGAATTTCCGTTGTCTGATAATCGATAACGGCCAAAGCAAGGCTGCCGACAAGAAAGATAATCATGCCGGCATACAGCGCAAACAGTCGCAAAAATACGCCATCTAAAAGCAGAATATCGAGATTTTGACCAAAGACTTGCCGGCACAGGAAAAACCCAAAAACGGCGCAAATCGCTTCAATGATGGGATATTGTGCAGAAATCGGATTTTTACAGCTTCGGCATTTACCGCGCAAAATCAGCCAGGAAAGCACGGGGATATTGTCATAAGGCTTGATGCGATTTTGACACTTGGGGCACGTGCTGGGCGGCCATGCAATCGAAAGATGATTGGGAACACGGTAAATCACGACATTAGAAAATGATCCCAGACATGCCGCAAACAGCGTACAAAAGATGGTCAGAATGATATAAAAAATTTCTAAATCCATAGATGGAGCCTTATTTATTCAAAGAAGAATGTTTCGGATTCGCCGTTTTTCTGGATGCATTCATGGACATAATCCAAGTAGGTTTGTCGTTGTTTCCAGAACGTTTCAAATTTATCTTGTTCAAACTTTGTTGCATCGGGAAACAGATATGCCTGCATGGCGGTTTTATCGAAACTTTGGATGGCTTCGTAGGTCATGCGAGAAAATCTTGTAATTTCGTGCAAATGCTTGAGCGGTTTGGGATGCGGAGTCTGTGAGAAGGATGCGCCGTTGTCGATGGACATAAAACGGCCATGAGCAATCTGGCAATTCACGCCTTTGAGTTCTTCGACACCGCTGAATCGATCCCAGTTATTGATGAGAAAATCAAAAACAATCAAATTGGAGATTTGGCGTGCCAAATCATAAATCGTCAAGTCTTCGATATGAGGTGCCAGTTTTTGGGTATATTTTTCGCCGCGTTTATGGCGTTTGGCAATGTGCGGCAAGAGTTCCGAGGCTGACTTTTTTAAATCCTCCCGTGAGGAACCAGGATTGAGCCAAGGTTGCCAAAGTTCACTAAATTCAATGGGATAGTCAGCATATTCAGCAATCCAGGCTTTATAAGTGCCGTCTACACGGTGTTTGCCATTTTCTAGCTTTGTCGGAATAATTTCTTTAAATTCATCTTTAGGATTTGCCGAATTCCGCGCATAAAGGGATGAAAAAACATCAAAATCAAAAAAAACAGGCACATTTTTCGGCACATCAAATCCGCATTTCATGGCCGGACACAAGCGATAGGCGGCAATTTCCGAGCGATAATTCGACTGGAATCGTTTTTGGAACGGTTTGAATGCAGCAATCGTTTCTTTGTCTTGATAAAATTTATAAACGAGTGAGCTTCCGCCTCCCAGACGTTTCATGCCTGTCAAATCTTTACCAACCACAAGTTCGCGAGGTTTGGCGTTCAGATCAGGATGTTTAGCCATGGCTTCGGCGTATGCAGCTGTGATTTCAGGTTTTGCTCCCCATCGTGTTTCGGCATCATAAAACAAGCGGATGACTTCATCGTATCGATTTTGTGCCATAAAAAACTGGCCAAGCGCAATCGCATCCTCGACTTTTGCATCACTGGCTGTCCATTTTGCGCGCAAAGCTGTTTCATCAGGGGCATTTTGGACATGATTGGAGGTTTGGGATTCTATTTTGGCCTCATCTGATTTTTTAGGCTTTGCCTCATTCTGCAGCATTTCGGTTTCGATCTGCCCGGCTTCGGACTGCTTGCTGGAATCTTGGTTTTGAGCTGAACTGCAGGCGCATATCCAAACAGCGACAGGCAACAACCATATCAGTTTTATCATCTGGTTTTATCCTTTTTGTAATTGTAAGTTTTTAAGGGGGCAAGCCCCCTGCGGCGCTATTTGCTTTGCAAATACGCGCCTACCCCCAATGCGGGG
>JAGBXG010000084.1 GCA_017629415.1 Pseudomonadota bacterium
AAGATGCCATATTTGAATCCGAAACTGACGACAGCAATGCGCATCTCTTGTGCTGTGCCGTCATATCGTGTGCGTATGAGGTCTCGAAGCTGGTGTGGTGTCAATGCTGAAGTATCGATTCGTGTATGAATGTAGGGATGCAGGACTTGGAGCATACGGCGTTCGCGTTCGATGGCGTTGCTCAAATCGCCGTCTGATTCATCGCCTTTATCGAGAGGGTGTACCCGGCGTGTTTCTTTATATCTTCGGCGTAAAACCTGGTTTTCGGCGTCTAAAAAGACGATTTCTGGCGTATATCCTTTGGCGATTAAGGCTTCGATGATTTGGGGTGCTTGCGGCAAAAATAGGGAATCTCGGATATCAAAACCGATGGCAATACGCCGGATGTTATCATGCGGTCCCATCAATTCTAAAAACTGCGGCAGCAGTACGAGCGGCAAATTATCCATGCAATAAAAGCCAAGATCTTCAAGCGTGTGGAGTGCAGTGGTACGTCCGGCACCGCCCATGCCCGAAATCAGTACAAGTTGTATTGAATTCATTTTTACCTCTGTTAAATATCTGCGCTGCGATTCACATCGAATGCATCGCGTCCGCATCTGTGATATTAACGCACTGGCGTTTTTCGGTCACTTTTTTGCCACGACTTATCTTTGAAATATGAAAAAACTGCTGATACTTTCTCTATTGTTGATTTCATTAACAGGCTGTCAGGACGAACAAAAGCGTTTCTGCACTGAAGCCACGACACAGCTTTGTACCCTTTGCGAGCAATGTGGCGATTTCAAATCATGCGGGCTCACCCGGGTGAACAACCGCGCCGAATGCATCAACACGCTTGCAAATGTTTGCTCTGCTTATGACAGTCTTTATAGCAAAGAGGTCAGCCGTGCCTGCATGCAAGGCATTCAGCAATTGAATTGTGAAACCCTCAAGGCGACGGGCAAACCAGAAGTATGCACACGCCTATTTTAAAATGGATATTTGGGCGCGCGCTTTCCGGCCTTCGGCCGTATACGCCGCGCTGCGCGCCCTATTTGCCATACGGGCGCGCTGTATGCCTGTCGATGTTATGTCTGGCGCTTTGCGGCTGTGCCGGCAGCAATGCCCGTGAATCAGCGCTTCAAACACTCGAATCTTATACAAAGGCTTGTGCTGCCGGGCGAACTCAGAACGCACAGGCATTGCTCATGCCGAATGCAAATCAAGATGTGCCGTGCCCTGATGAAACCGTTGCAGAGAAGATCCAGGTCTCTGATCGCCTGATTTATACGGCAGATATCGGCCATTATCGCCTGACTGACAGCGGTAATGGCTGGCGCATCGACATGCGTCAAATCTTGAATGCAAATAGCCCCGAAAGCATTTTAAGCCAATTACGCGATGCGCTGATTGCCGAAGATTTTCAAGCCCTGACGGCTCTGATATTGCCAAGCCGTATGCCCCAAGAAGATGCACAGACTTTTTGGGCAAAACATGCGGCTTCGTTAAACGCACTTTATGCTGCTATCTCAGCTACAGCAGTGCCTTGGTTTCAGATGGAAGGGCAACGCGCAATATGCGATGTTTCCGGCATCTTGCTGACTTTTGAAGTGCATGATGGGCGCTGGTATTGGGTGCCAAATCTCTTTTAATCTATCATCGCAAAGTTCTTTTGGGACTGAGTCACAAAACTCGCGGGGCCCCAAAAACTTTTGCATATGCCGTGGAGTTTGGGGCGGAACATTGTATTTGCCAAGAAAAAAGTGAAAAATGCTTGCAAGAATTTGTATCATGAATACAAAATTTGACGTGTTGTATTTTGTTTTTTTGTCTAAAAAAAGGGGACATGATGGAATACGCCGTACAGTACAGCATCAGCAGTTTTACAGGCGCTTATGCGCATAAATACAGCGTCATTATTTATGATGCCGGTCGTTTGGAAGCTTTGTTCCGGGCAATGGGCAGTTCATTGGTGGGTTTTGCAGCCAAAGCCGAACGCCGTGAATATGATCCATTTGAGTGTTTTCAGGGGCTTATGAAGCTGTTAAAGCAGCTTAAAAAGGATTCAAAACGGAGTTTTTGCGTAGCGATTGAGCGTACGGATGATGAAACTTCAGAGCGTGCCCTTTCTTTTTGCGATGAAGATGAAGCCGGTGGTTTTGAGGTGCGTGCGTTAGGATTTAAAGGCATTTGTGTGCGCAGTGGTGTTGAGTCTGAGTTTGAGACGATGACAGGAAAAAAAGGCACTTATCGTGCGGAACTTTCGACGGTATTGAAAGTTTTTAATGAAGAGCTTTTGAGTTTGGTCAATCTTTGTGAAGATACCATGATGAAAGATGCGCGTCTGATTGCTCAGGTGGTGCCGAACGATACACCTGCGCCTCCGCCGTTGTTCCAACTTTAGATGTCGTTGATGAGAGGTGATGGGTTCCAAGGGGCTTAGCCCCTTGGCAGGATTCCAAAGGGCAGCGCCCTTTGGTGGGGATTGGGGCGAAGCCCCAAGTTAAAAGTGGGCGGGCGAAGCCCCACAAAACGGGCGTTGCGGGTGTCCCGCATTGGGGGTAGGCGCGTATTTGCGCAGCAAATAGCGCCGCAGGGGGCTTGGCCCCCTGGTAGGCAGAGCTTTTTGAGTGATTCGGATTGAGACGGATAGAACATGGATACATCAGGGAAGAAAACTGAAGAACTTTCGGGTTATAAGCGCGTCCATTTTTTCAAGTATTTTCTGACGGAAGAAGATTGGAATGCCCGTCATGATTTTCATGTTCAGAAACGTCGGCTGCATTTAAATCAGTTGCATGGCAAAGGGATTCAGGACGGTGAACAAACGCTGCTCGTGCGCGCACAGTCTGTGCCCGGGTTGAAGGTGGATATTTCGCCGGGTATTGGTACGGACAGTTTGGGACGTGAAATCTGGGTGCCGGCAATGGATTCGGCAACATTTGAATTGGAAAAGTTTCAGCTGCCGGCAACGCTTTATGTCAAAGTCGTGTATCAGGAAATGGCAGCAGATCGCGTCAGAATGCAGGATGGCCGCATTGAAAACCGATATTTCCGCGAAACGTATCGGTTTATTGTCAGTGATCGGCCTGCCGATGACAATCAGCTGGAATTGTGCCGCGTGGCTGTAACCAAAGATTGTACGGCCATTACAGATCCCGTGGATCCATTGGCCCCTGGACCCAATGAAATCGATATGCGGCATCGCCTGAATATGCCGTGTACGCAAAGTATGGATATGGAAACGCGGCTGAATTTGAAACGTTTGCTTCAGGCGCGTAAAGATGCTTTCGATCGGCTGGGCGGTCACTCGAAGTTGCCAGAATTGGCTTTGCTTGGGCAGAATTTTGTCATCATGTCAGAATTGCTCGATTCCAACGTACTCAAGGCATCGGCGGTGGGCGGTATTTTGAAGTTTTTTCAGGCATTTGACGATCTCGTATTGCAAAGTGTCAGTGAGAACATCGATGGCTACACGTTAGATCGTCCGGAATGGAAACGGCATCAGGACAATTGCCGTGCTTTCAGATTGCTTTTGAATGAACCCGGCAAGACGATTCAGCAAAAACTGCAGATGGCATTGGTGCATTTGGAAAAACTGTCGATTTCATACGCCCATCTCGTGCGTTTGCTTGGGAATGACAGACGCGTTTATATTCCCGGTCAGGTCAAGCCATTGCCTCGCGTTTATCCGATTACGCAGAGCTGGGATTTTGTCAAAGTTTGGTCGGCTGAAATGCCGCAGGTATTTAAAATCGATGACTTGGAATGGCTGTTGCTCGGTGAATTGAATGTGACCGAAGAAGCCTCCGAACGAAAGTATAAATTCCGTATCAGTGACTGCCGCGATATCTGGAAAAATAGACAACGCCTTTATTTTCCGGATGGTTCTTTGATTGAAGATACCGGCGTGGCGCATGAAGGCGGCTATTCTGAGTTTGTGATTCCAAAAGTGATTCCCGATACACACCTTTGCGTGATTCGTATGATGGATTATGCGCGCGGGGATTATGAATTGCTCATGAATGTTAACGGACAAGATGTCGGCGTTTCACGTTGTGATGGCTATGACCGCCGTGCACGGTGGCGTAACTGGCCGTTTGTCATTCCATCGCATTTTGTGAATGATACTTCTCTGAAAATACGACAAACCTGTCTGACCGCAGATCGCGATATCAATATGTTCCGCTATTGGTTCTATCAGCCGACGAATTGGTAGCATTTAGGTGGGCTATGGGGCTTCGCCCCACACCCGCCAAAGAGCACGCAAAGTTCTTTTGGGACACTGCCCTAAACCATGCCAAGGGGCTGAGCCCCTTGAAACCCACAATGTAAACTTACGTTTTTTGTGGGTTAGCCGGGTACTGTTGACTTGCATTGAGGGGTGAAATGGGCTTAGCGTTTTGTGAGTGATTTGCGATGCTGCATATGCCGTAATGGAATGCACCAGATGGAATGCACCAGTGTATTGATGTGTTTTGTGGAGTGGAGGAATATCGTGATTTACGTCATTGGGTGGCGAAAGACATGAGCATAAGAATGGCTTTTGCTTTGCCGAACGAGAGACAATGTGCTAATTTATTAAAGATATTTTGTGCATTTTCGCACGTTTATTTGTCTTTTTTGGAGGTTCTTAATGCGTACAATTGAAGATGTTGAACGTTACCTGCTTGAGCTTGATACCCCTTATGAAGTTTTGGGCGAAGGTATTTATCGCCTGACAGACGATGTCGAAGATGTGGATGACATTATTGTTCTGTGCACCGATCCGCTTGTCATTTTCAGCGTTCGCCTGATGAAAGTGCCGTCGAAAAATTTGGAAGCTTTCTATCGTAAGCTCCTTGAATTGAATGCCAGTGAACTCGTTGCCGGTGCTTATGGCATTGATGGCGACGATGTTGTGATTACCGATACACTTCAGCTTGAAAATCTTGATTTCAACGAATTCCAGGCTTCTATCGATTCACTCGTCATGGCTATTCACAATCACTATCCCGTTCTTCGTGAATTTATGGACTAATAAGGAGATAAGATATGGGTATTTTTGATCGCATTAAGACTATTTTTAAAGCTGAAGCAAATGCCGCAATCGATAAGATGGAAGATCCTGAGAAGATTCTCAATCAGTCGATTCTTGATATGCAAGAGCAAATGAATCAGGCCAAGGCTCAGGTTGCAGAAAGCATTGCATACGAAAAACGCCTTAAGATTCAGTATGATAAAGCGCTCGAAAAGGTCAAAGAATGGGAAAATAAAGCCATGATGGCCGTTAACGCCGGTCGCGATGATCTTGCAGCAGAAGCTTTGGGTCGCCAGGCTGAAGCCCAGAAAGAAGCCGATGGTTTCCGTGTTCAGTGGCAAGCCCAGAAACAAGGCTGCGATAAGATTAAAGAAAAATTGAAACAAATGAACAATAAGATCGAGGAAGCCAAACGTAAGAAGAGCCTCCTCGTCGCTCAGGCCAAACGTGCAGAAGCCAGCAAAACCATCCATAAAACCATGGCTGGCCTCAACGATAATAATGCTGCTTTTGCCGCCTTTGATCGTATGGCCGAAAAAGTCGAAACCCTCGAAGCTGAAGCTCAGGCCACCGAAGATCTTGCCACAGATTTCGAATCCGGCGATGCCCTCGAAAAAGAAATCAATAACCTCAAGCCTTCTTTCTCGAACAACGATGCTTTGGCCGCCCTTAAAGCCAAAATGGGCAAAGGCCCAGCCGTTACCGCTCCCGCAGAAAACTCCTACGAAAGTCAGTACGGCAATGCCGGCGGCAAATCTCTTGCTAACGTTGCAAGCTGGGATGATCTGTAAAATTTCATTCTAAAAAACATCAAAAGCCCGTGTTTTTTATATACGCGGGCTTTGTTGTATTTTGCCATAAAGACTGGGCAAAGCGTATGGCCGTCAGGCCATAGCGAAGCCAGGCATGGCGTATCCGGACCGGAACGGGACGGATAGACATGCATATCTCAAAATTTAAACTTTATACATGCATAGCACCGGAGAATCATGGAACGTTCCCTCAATGAATTGGCCAGTACCATACGACAAACCGCTGCTTTCGTGACGACCATGAAAGCCGAAATTTCGCGCGTTGTCGTCGGGCAGACACACATGATCGATTGCGCCATGATTGCAATGCTTACAGGCGGACATATCCTGCTTGAAGGCGTACCGGGATTGGCTAAAACCTTGCTGTGCAATACCATTGCTAAAGTCGTGGATTGCCAGTTCAAACGAATCCAGTTCACCCCGGATTTGCTGCCTGCAGACCTCGTCGGTTCCCTGGCATATCGCCAAGATAACGGAACATTCTATGCCAAAAAGGGCCCCATTTTTGCCAATCTCGTCTTGGCCGATGAAATTAACCGCGCACCCGCCAAAGTTCAGTCCGCCTTGCTCGAAGCAATGCAGGAAAAACAAGTCACGATCGGG
>JAGBXG010000085.1 GCA_017629415.1 Pseudomonadota bacterium
GCAGCAAATAGCGCCGCAGGGGGCTTGCCCCCTTCATTCAATAAAAAAAACGCATGATACCGTTATTTTGTGCCAATGAACAGACACGCTTTTAAGCTTACGGTTTCAAAGTCATCGGCAAAGTGAGCGGTGCGTCAGTTGTCGTCGTGAACTGTATCTTACTTTGCAAAAGTGTGCTGCCCGCTTGAATTTTAGCTTCAGCCTCGTGTTTGCCGCAAGGCAGTACAATACTGGCAAAATCGGTTTGCTTAGCCACGAGTTTACCATCGATCGCAATATCCGCAATCTGGTAAGGCGCAGGGTCTCCGGGAACATAAGACTCACGAATGCGGACTTTGACATCACAAAAAGCGATAGCATCGGGTGCAGTTTCTTGCCAAATGATGGTTTGAGGGATTGCCGCTGTTTTTCCAGTCACTTTGGGCAATATTTGCAGACGCGTTCCGGACTGAATTTCAATGTTGCCTGGCAAATCATACTGGATACCCTCCACGACGACTGTTGCGGCCCGTGATGTCTGAACGGTGTGTTTTATAACAGCTTGAGGCTGCGATTTGGGCGCTGATTTGCTCGATACCACAGACTTGGAGCGAGAGGATTTAACAGGTTGAGCTTTTGGACTTTCTGTTTTTTCAGCAGTCTGAGCAGAATTTGGAGATTCCAGGGCTGCATTGTCGGGTTCTGCCTCCTTCGCAGGAGGTAAGGCAAGAGTGTTTGGATCTTGAGGTCGCGCAGCACGAATCGGAATCAAATTCGCGGTAAGTTCAACCTGCTGATTTTGGAGTGAAAATTGTGACTGTCCAGAAGCACAATTTTGCCATTTGAGATGATCGAGACTGACTTTATCCTCATCGGCAAGCTGCACATGCATGAAACAAGTTTCATATCCAGGTGCCTGAATGGCAATTTCAGCATTTTGACCAAATTCCAAAATAACGCGTTTGCCTTCTAAAGCATGATATTTTCCGTCAACGACATAAATCGTGGCATTATCGGGTGTTGTCTGAAAAGCAAAGGGAATGCCTGCCGCCGTATCCTTCGGTAGCTCCGTTAAGTGAGGTGCTTTATGAGGTTGTTCTGATTCTGTTTGGTCTGTCGGTTTTTGCGCAACATTTTGGACTGTTTCAGGAGCCTTATCTAAAGTAGACCAACGATAAAAGCCATAGCCTCCCATTGCGATCAGCATTAAACCAGCGCCCACAAGTATATATTTGATGCGGTTCCACATCCGGCGGCGTTGAATTTGTTTTCGCGCATCCTCTGAAATGAGGGCAGCTTCTTCGATAATGGCCAAATCGGCTGAAGGCAGTTCTTCAAGGACTTGGAGTTTTTTCAGAGATTCTGTGCTGATTGGGGTCACGCCCAAATCATGTTTGTGACTGACATTTTCCAATTCAGTGCTGCTGATTTGAGCTTCATTGTGGTTTTGTATATGCTCCAGATTGTTTTCAGAAGGCGTATGCATGCGGTCGGCATAGTGCGGTGTCAGCGTATCATCAAGCGGATGAATGACAGACCCCGTATTGGCCAGTGCAAACTGCAGATCCTCTTTTTTTTGCGGCGTAATGGTCTGTGTACGCGTCATATTGGCGTTCATCATCTGCGCCTGAAGCATTGCATCGAGGACATCATTGATACCGCCAGTGTTCATCACCGGTGCCATATCCGGTGCCAGCATGGGCTTAAAATAAGCCATGATCTCACGCTGGCCAGCTTTATAGCCCTGCTTTCGCGCAAAATCATCCAAAGCATCATAAAATGCTTCAGCAGACTGAAAGCGATGGGCTTTATCTTTGGCAAGAGCCTGATTCACAATCGTTTCGAGTGTACTGTCAATCCCCGAACGTATTTGACTTATCGGTGTGGGCGTATTGAACTTGATATATTCAAGGCACTGTAAATCCGAATTTCCCTCAAATGGACGGATATTTGTCAGCATTTCATACAGGACAATGCCTAATGAAAAGATATCTGTACGTGCATCCAAGGATTCCCCGCGAGCCTGCTCCGGACTCATATAAGCGAATTTTCCCTGCACAAGACCGGTACAGCTTTCAACGGTTCTGGCTTTTGCAATGCCAAAATCGATGAGTTTGACTTCGCCATTTTCTGAAATCAGAATATTGGAAGGGCTGACATCACGATGCACAATACCCAGCGGTATACCATTTTTATCTTTTGCTTGATGCGCGTGTCCCAGTCCTTTGAGGGTTTCCAGGACAATGGCAATCGTGATGTCGATAGGGATAAACGTCTGCAGTTCTAATTTTTTGAGCAAACATCTCAAATCAGCGCCCGAAACGTATTCCATGGCCAAATAATATTCGCCATTGACTTCGCCCATATCAAAAATTTGCACGATATTGGAGTGCGTCAGGGCAACGAGCGTTCGGCCTTCATTCAGGAATCTTTCGATGAACGTGTCATCAGAGGCCAAATCGGGAAGAATTTTTTTAATGACGCATTGTTTTTCAAATCCGGCGACACCTTCGAGACTGGCCAAATAGATTTCGCCCATGCCTCCGCGCGCGATGCGCTCGGTCAGCGTATATCTTCCGAATTTTTTGGAAATACTGGGCATGATGTCAAACTGCTGATGGATTGAAATGCGTTTTGAATTTTTTGAGGGGGCCAAGCCCCCTTCGGCGCTATGTCGTGCCGTCGAAGCCGGCCCTCCATACGCGCCTACCCCCGATGCGGGGCAAAGCCCCGCAACGCCCCGCAAACGCCAGTTAGAAGCTCAATAGGCGTTAAATAAAATCTCGTTTTTCCATGATAACCGCAGCAATACAGATGAGCACAACGATATAAGTCAAGCCATGGAATGACGACCATGCGACATGGGAAGCCGGAATCGCGAGTGCGTAACTGACTTGTGTGGAGACATCGAAATGCCCGAAATTGGGGAGCAAGAACTGCGCGGCATGCATGGCAGCGCGAATTTCCATTGCTTTATTGATTTCGGCATAATGTTCAATCTGCTGATACAAGCTTGCGATCACGACAAAACCTGCCGTCATGAGAGATGAGAGCATGGTGCTTGAGAAAGTCGAGAACATGAGTGCGGCAGCGGCGACGACGAGCGATTCGATGTAAATGAGCCAGAACGCCTGAAAGAGCGTGGGATCGATATTCATGCTTCTGACTGCAAGCAATATCAGAAACACGGCAAACATGGCAGCCAATTCGACAAACAGCGTCAAAGTGATGCCCAGAAATCGCCCGATGATAACTTGATATCTGCGGATAGGCTTTGACAGGATGGTATAAATAATTTTCCGGTCAATTTCTTTATGCAGAATTCCGATTCCTGTGTATGCGCCAAGGACAACGCCCATGATCATCATAAATGTCATGCCGACATCGCGAATGACGCGTTCCTGCTCATACAATGAGAGTTCTCCGAGCACGAGCGAGAAAAGGAAGATGGCGACAGCAAAAAAACCGATGCCATAAAGAATTTTATTTCTGATGGCTTCTCTGAAAGTCTGTGTAATGAAAGCTGAAATCGTGAGTAGCATGACTATTTCTTATCTTTTGTAAACAGGGCTTCGAGATCGGCGCCACGTTCCATGACGTGTTCGACGATAAGATTTTGGGCGATGGCTTCTGCCAGGAGATCATTGATATTTTTGGCACCTTCCGGATCGAGAGTGATGGTGATCGTGGTGTCTTTAATCTGATGTTTGATATTTGGATTTTGATTTAATTTTTCGATGAAATCTTGGGGCACATTGCCTTTCAAGCTGATTTCGACATGTTTTTGGTCTGCGAGCAGCTGACTGAGTGTGCCGATGGTTTCCATTTTTCCGTTTCGGATGACGCCGACACGATCACAGAGTTTTTCGACATCTGGGAGGATATGGCTGGAGAAGAAGATCGTTTTGCCTTGAGCCTGGGATTCCCGGATGATTTCGGCGACATCACGTCTTCCGATGGGATCGAGGCCTGACTGCGGTTCGTCGAGTATGACGAGATCGGGATCGCCGATGAGAGCCTGTGCGAGTCCGATGCGTTGTTGCATACCTTTTGAAAACTGTCCGAGTCTTTTGTTTCTGGCATGTGTCATACCGACTCTTTCGAGCCAGTAATCGACAGTTTTTTGTCTATCTTTTTTAATGCCATAGAGTTTGGCATAGAAATCGAGGATTTCAGCGGCGGTAAGGCTTTCGTAGTAGTAGCTGATTTCGGGCAGGTATCCGAGTTTTTGGCTGCATCTTCTGTCGAAGCCTTCGTATCCCATGAGTTTCATGGATCCAGCAGTAGGCTTAATAAGGCCTGTCAGCATTTTAATGGTCGTTGTTTTACCGGCGCCATTGGGTCCGATAAGGCCGAAGATTTCGCCGGGTTCAACTTTGAATGAAACACTTTTGACGGCATCGACTTGTTTTCGTCTGAAGCCGACATAAAAAGTTTTTGAGAGTTCGTGGAGTTCAATAATGGACATAATGAACGAAAGATTTCTGATTAAGGGTTAAATGTGAATTTGAGATTTAGCCGTTAATTATGCTTATGCTATTCGCCGTGCGTATGCGCCTTTTACAGGCGCATAGCGCGGCGCATCCGGCGTATTGGGCGCAAGCCCGATAGCCGGATTTTCAAAAAGTCACTACAGTTTGAATCTGACGTAGAATCTGGTGTTTCCGTCATTGTCATCAGAGGCTTCAAATCTGCCGTCAAACTGCCTGAGAATGGGCAGGATATAAGCCAGCGCATTGACGGGCGGATAATTGACGGTGAGCCGTTTTGAGCTGACGAGGAGATCGAAGATGTTGTCGTCGATCGCGGGCATGATGTTGACTTTTTCGAGTCTGTCCGTCATTTCGGCGACGGTGAAGAGTTTTCCGTTATGGCTGATGGAAGCGGAGAATTCTTTGGGGAATGGCTGAAGTGTGATGCTGATACGGCTGCTGTAATCCGTAGCCAGGAAAGCGTTATCGATGATGGCTTCGATGAGTTTGTCGATGACAGTAGCGAACGCCATGGCGATGACGGGGCTGACGGTATCCTGCGTCAAATCGTTTTCATGCGGATATCCGTTGGTATTGACATCGATATAGATATTTTTTTTGAGATATCGGCATCGATTTTGTGCATTTTGTGCGATGAGCTGCAAGTTGTACGGCATGTATCCGACGAGTTTATGCAAGTCTTTATGCAGCATGGAGATGCGTTCCCAGGCGACGGGTTCTTCGAGGGATTTGTGTTCGAGTGCGTCTTTAATGATGGTGACGGATTCGAGGAGTTCCTGGAAGAAGGGCATGGGGAGGGAGACGGCGGATTTGACGAATTCGAGTTCAGTTTCTTTAGGCTGAATCCATTCGGGGCAGACGTTGTTGGCGACGTTTATCATCTCGTAGAGGAGATCTTCGAGTTTTGCGCGTTCGCCTTTGGCTGCGAATGCATTGTAGCGGAGCTCGTAGATGAACGCGATGACAGGCGGAAAGTCAGTTGTCATGCCGAGCATGGACATTCTGGCTTCGATGCGCGCAAGTTCTGTGCGCATGGCGATGGGGTCATTGACATCGCGTGAGGAGAGCAGCTGATTGAGTGCGGCAATGGTTTTAGTAAAGAAAAGCTTGACCTGATGTGTGGCAGGCAAAGTGTTGAGCTTGGGTGCCGTATCGTTCATGAGCATCATGATACGTCCGCATTGCCGTTTCATGGTACGATTTTCGGTATTGATGAAGTCTTGGGGCGGGATTTCATCCAAGTGTTCGAGCAATGCCTGTCTTGCCTCCCGGAGTTCGCAAACGGTAGCGATATGGAGGAGTTTGCGCATGATGCTGCAATAGTATTCGGTCGATGTTGGTGTAGAGGTATTGGCCCACACGAGCTGAAGTTCGGCCTGAATGGCATTAATTCTTTTGAGAATGAACCATGTGATGGCATCGCGAGGCTGTCCTGGGGTTTGATAAAGTGCGAGCAATGCAGCGTAAAAGCTGTGCAAAGACGTGACAGCCGGCGAATTGGGATCATGATCGAGATGCTGTTTGAGGCTTGTGCAGATGGTCTGCAGGAATCCCGTACAGAAATAGAGGGCGTCGACGACCGATTCTGCGACGTTGACAGGCCCGTTTCCCTGTGGGATGCGTTCAAGCAGTGAGAGCATGACTTGGCATGCTCTGGCAATGGCATGGCATTTGATTTGCCGTGCATCGATGAGCAGATTTTGCAAAGCTTCTGAGGAGATATTTGCAGGATATTCCATCTGTTCCGAGATGGTTTCAGCTAATTTTTGGGCGGTATCGACGAGCGCGAAAGCCGTCATTGGTTTTGCCTCTGGTTTTCTGGCAAACAAGACGCGTAAGCGTTCATGATTGAGCTGTTCGATATCGGATTCTTCGATGTCCTGAGTTGGGAAAGCCCTGAGTTCCTCGATGAGCATGACGAGCGCTTCAGCACACGACAGGCTGTAAGCAGGCCACAGGCGTGTGAGTTGTTCGAAGGTATCTGTCAGCCATTGAATGCGATATTTTTTGCTCAGTTCTGTGAGTTCAGCAGTTCTTTGTGGCACAGCATCGAAGTCGATACGTTCGAGTTCGAGGAGCGGAGCCGCATTTTTCATGAAATCTGTCCAACGTTGCTGGAACGGTATATTTTCTGTTTTTTTCTCTTTGGAGCCGAATTTGGCGATAAGTGCTTTGAGATGTTTGAATTTTTTTTCAGAAATGGCTCGGGAGAAATGGATTTCGAGCAGCCTGCAGACTTCGGCATAATCGTTGAAAAAGGCCTGCGGCGGAACTTTAGGCATCGTGAATGACTTGAGTCCCATGTACAATTTTGCGAACAGCGGTTCGAGATTTTTGAGTTTGTATTCTCGTGCGATTTGCGTGGCACTGTTCAAGCTTTTGGCGGCATCGTGATATCCGTTGCTGTATCCATAAAAGACGCTGGATTCGATATAATGAAGGGATTCAGTGACGAGAGCCTCCAAAGTTCTGGCGAGTTTATTGATAGTTCTAGAAGTCAGTTCCTGAGGATTGACGGAATCGGTGACCGCGAGGGGTGCCTCGATGGAGGGCTCAGCCGGCTGAATATTGAGGGTTTTATAGAGCCCATCCAGTGTATCGTTAAATCTTGCGGTATTGAAATCGGGTGCAATTTTTTCGAGAGCATTGAAGAGGTAGACGAGGCAATTGAGGAATTCGCCGGATTTTTCGAAGAAGAATCGTACTTTTAAGTTATCGAACAAGCGTTCTGAGGGTTCACCTATCTCGGCTTCTGTAAAGGTCAGCGGCAGGAAACGGCCGATATAGGCGATAAGAGGGAGATGGATGCCAAGTCCTGCAAATGCGAGGATATTGGAAAGTCGGTTGAGCTGTTTGGCGAGGTCTCCGGCTTCTTCACAATTTTTTTGGACGATGATGAGTTCGAGATCGTCGAAGAGCCGCATGGCAATGAGTGATACGAATTGCCAAAGCTGCGGATCTTTGAGCGGATCTTCTTTTTCTCTCGATTCTGTTTTTTCGTTGCCTTTACGCTGAACGATTTCTTTTTTCAGCGTAGCGATATTCAGCATTTGTGCGACAACGGGCTTATGGGTATCGAGTGTATGTGCAGATTCTTCGGGTTCGCTGAAGTCGATATCCAGGCTTCCGTCATCCATATCGATGTCTTCGGCATGATTGTTTTGTTCGCCATCAGTCTGGTTATCTTGTGCCATTTGTACGCACTCTGCATGTGCGGGTTCCAAGGTTTCATATATGGCATCGAGGAATTGGGCATCTATGCCGAGCAGATCGCTGATAGAGGCTTGATTTTCTGATTTTTTGACGCTTGAATCCTGCGTATCCAAATCCCAAGACGTGGGGTGAAATTGCGTCGTTTTCGTGGGATGCCTGTCTTTTTTGGGGTTTTCTTTCGATGCGGCGATGTCAAAATCCTTGTCATCGAAATCCAGTACATCTTCGATATCATTAAGCCAGTCATCGCCGAAATCGTATCCATTCAGCGGTTTTGCCACGTCATTTTCTTTGGCAGGCTTTGTATCGTCCCATCTGGTCGCCATTTTATTCCTCACTTGCCAGCTTATCAAAAGCTCAAAAAAACCCGTCATATCATGCCATAAATCCCTCTAAATTTGAACAATAAAGGGATCATCTTGGCAAGCGTGACACAAGCTCAACCACTGGGCGTGACATTTTTTTCATAGATAAGTGTTCCCTTAAATTTGAATTTCAAACTTTAAAAGCTCTTGTATTTTCAAGAGTTCCCTTAAAATTCTAAAAAAAATAAAAAAATCTTTGTCAAGATATTGACAGATAAAAAAAATGAGTATGACGAAAATGTCATAATTCAACGGTTGCAGTTTTATATCAGATTGAAATTTCCTCTTATATTTCAACACCTTGCAATTTGTTTTAAACTTGGAATCAGATTTGCTCAAAGACATAACGTGCGCGCCAATGCGCGAGATGACTCCCATCAACATCATGAGGTACGATATGTCACAGGCAGAAAAAAATTTCAGATTTGAAGAAACTTGGGAAGAAGCCCAGGCTGTTGCAGAACGTGCTTCCAAAGATATGGATATCGATTCTGACAACTGTTACCTGAACCATATTAATCACGTTCCTGTTCTGACTCGCGAGGAGGAAGAATACTGGGGCTGTGAAATGGATGAAGCCCGCGAAACGATGATGATGGCTGTGTTTCATACACGACCTGGAATCGCCATGATCAGCCGGCAGATATCCGCTTTTTGCCGAGGAGAACTTAAACTCAAAGATTTGCTCGGACACCGGCAGATGGAAGAAGACGAACGGGAAGAATCTTGCGAATCTTTAAATAAGGGATTTCAACGTTTGTCGGAATTGCTCGAAGCTTATGATTTTCAAAACGCCGCTCAATGTGCTGAAATCATTGAAACGATGCAAGATTTTGATCTCGGCATGGATTACATTCTCAGTGTGGTCAAATCCCTGCAAGCCATGGGCGCTCCATTGATGAAAGCAAGAACCGAATGGTTTGAACTGTGCCGTCTGCTCGATGTAAAACCGGAAACTCTGATCGACAATATGCGCAAATTCCGCAATAAGAAAAAGTGCCAATATATCGTCAGCTCACAGCAATTAAATCGATTCGATGGCATTTATCAAACTTATCAATCAGCCCGTGAAGCCCTGCGCATGGATGTCGGCGACGATCTCGATGGCTTTGAACAAATCTTGCTCGATATCGAGCGCGCCAATGCCCGTTACGAAAAAGCTCGAACCGTTATGATTAACGCAAACCTGAAACTCGTCGTGCTCGTGGCTCGCCGGTTTAACCGACGCGGCATGCAAATGCTCGATTTGATTCAAGAAGGTAACATCGGCTTGATGCGCGCCGTCGAAAAGTTTGATTACAAACGCGGTCATAAGTTCTCCACCTACGCCACATGGTGGATCAAACAAAGCGTCACTCGCGCGTATGCCGATCAGTCCCGTACCGTGCGTGTTCCCGTACATTTGCTCGAAATCATTAACCGTATTATCCGCACAACGCGTCAGCTGGAACAAACTCTCGGGCGAACACCGACAACTGCTGAAATCGCAGAAGACCTGGATCTCTCCACATCCTATGTCGAAAAAATGCTCGATATTTCCAAAACTTGCGTATCCCTTGACGCACCCATCGGGGATGAAGACGATTGTTCTATCGGCGACTTTATCGAAGATGCTAATGCTAAAAATCAGCTGGATTACATGTCCGATATTGCCCTCCAAAGCGAACTGGATAAAGTACTGATGACTTTATCCCCTCGCGAAGAACGCATCATACGTATGCGCTTCGGCATCGGTGAACCTCAAACCTATACCCTCGAAGAAGTCGGCCGTGAATTCAGCCTCACTCGCGAACGCATCCGTCAAATCGAAGCTCGCGCTATCTCAAAACTTCATGTAACAGCCCAAAATTGTGATCTGGCACTGTTTTAAAAACACAACGTTTTGTGGGGCTCCGCCCCAAAACTCGCCGGGACTTTGCCCCGAACCCTATTGGAGCTCTGCCCCAAACCACGCTAAAGGGGCTGAGCCCCTTTAGAATCCAGCAATGAGGACTTCATGGTTTGACGTGTTGGACAAAACAAGGCGCAAAGCGAAAGAGCAAGCCAAATGACGAGCCCAAAAGCCTCAAAAATTCCACTTATTATAATACAAGCCGTAAATTCCTTGGGATTCCGTTTGGGAATCCCTTTTTTTATCTGAAATGAGTAGATGAAGGATAAATGGAATGACCCCATTCTCTAAATACGAAGCCGCCGGCAATGATTTTATTATGATCGATAAACGCGATGTGCCTGCTGAATCGGTTGCCTCTGTTTTAAATCCAATCCAAAATTGTGCCGCACAATGGTGTGATCGACATTTCGGCATCGGAGCTGACGGTATTTTAGTCATGACTCAGCCTGGCATTGCACACCCCGAATGCCATGCAGCCATGCATGTCATCAATGCGGACGGTTCTATCGCCGCCATGTGCGGAAACGGTATCCGCTGTGCCGCCAGATGGCTTTATGAACATACGCCTGAGCTCAAAATAGAAACCCCATTGCAAATCGATACGCTTGGCGGTACCCAAATCGTGCGCTGCTTAAGCTCAAAATCTGACAACTGGCTGCTTGAAGTTGCTATGGCCAAAGCCGTATTGACCGATGTTTGCCGCATTGAGCAAAATCATGATGTCTGGCTCGGACAATGCGTCGATGTCGGTAATCCACATGCCGTGTTCGAAGTGGATAACGATCCCCGCGAAGCACTCCAAAAAGCCGGCTCCTTTTTGTCACATCATCCAACATTTCCTGACCGATGCAATATCGAATTCATTCAAGAAATTGCGCCATGCGTTCTTAAAATGACAGTATACGAACGCGGTGTCGGACCCACTCTTGCTTGCGGTACAGGATGCGTGGCCTCTGCAGTGGCTTATGCCAATACACACGGGATCACCCAAGGTCGCATTGAACTCAATCCCCCAGGCGGACAGATATTTGTCGTGATTCAAGAAAATGCCTCCCCTTTACTGCAGGGACCTGCACGTCACGTATTCGATGGTATGATTTAGGCAGTTTTCTTCAAGACCGTGAATCGGTGTACACAAAGCCGCCAATCCATGACAAAGTACGAAGATTCCACAAAAGAAAAAGGGGGAGGGAGTTGCCTATCATTTTCTTTGTCTTGTCGGATAAAACACACTAAAAGCTCCCAGTTTGAATGGCCTGATGAAGAATGTCATCAGACTGTATCAACAGGAAATATAGGGTTTGTATATAATTCTATATTTCCAATACCGTTTTGCATATCAGCTTATATAAACTTATATTTCATCTCATAAGATTTGAGTTTATTCATCATGGAACGACTTTTTGCCATTGCCACCAACCCCATTCTACGCACCGTTATGATGGGACTGACGGGTGGTTTCCTCGTATTCTTTTTATGCATCCACCTCGTCGGCAACACCCTCATTTTTGTGGGTCCCGAGGCCTATAACGCATACTCGCATTTTTTGCTCTCGCTGCCCTTTATATATGTCATTGAAGGTGTACTCGTATTATGCGTGCTTTATCATGCCATCGTGGGTGTTTGGGCTAAATTAAAGAATCAGCATGATGCCCGTGATCGCGGCTATGCCAAACGCCGTAATGCCAAAAACTCGCGACGAAATTTTGCCAGTCGAACGGCGCATATCACAGGCTCAATCATTTTAGTGGCGCTGATTGCCCACGTCTGGACCATGAAATTTGGTGAGCCGTCGATTCCCGGTCCCGAGCGTGATATTTATACATATTGCGTCCATATGTTCAGCAGCTGGATCACGATCGGAATCTATGAAGTCGTGTTAATTCTTCTTGGCATACATCTGTTTCATGGGCTGGGAACACTTTATGAATCTTTTGGTATCGCGCATCGCATGTGGCTTCGCCGAATCGGTCAGGCTTTTGCCATGCTTTTGCTGGCCGGATATCTCATTTTGCCCATAGGCATTAAGCTTTTCATTGCTGGTTAATGGCGGAGGTGTGACATGCATGCAAATTATTCCAAATCTGTGCCTTTGGAATCGCTTTGGTCCAAAACGCGCGAAGAAATGTCTTTGGTCAGTCCCGCAAACCGCCGCAAACTGACGATTATCGTGGTGGGAACGGGTCTGGCTGGTGCTTCTGCTGCGGCAACGCTTGCGCAACAAGGTTATGCTGTTAAAGCCATTACATTGCTCGATTCGCCGCGCCGTTCACACTCGATTGCAGCCCAAGGCGGCATCAATGCGGCTAAAAACTATCGCAATGACGGCGATTCCACCGCGCGTTTGTTCAAAGACACGCTCAAAGGTGGCGATTTCAGAGCCCGTGAAGCCAATGTTTACCGTCTGGCTGAAGTTTCCAACGCCATTATCGATCTCTGTGTCGCACAAGGTGTTCCCTTTGCGCGCGATTATGCCGGCTACCTTGATAATCGTTCCTTTGGCGGTGTCCAGGTCTCAAGAACGTTTTATGCACGCGGCCAAACCGGCCAGCAGTTGCTGCTCGGCGCTTACGGTGCCCTTTTGTGCTCTGCTCAGCACGATAATCTCGAAATCATGACGCGTCGCGAGATGCTTGATCTCATTATAAAGGACGGCAAAGCGCGTGGTGTTGTGACGCGCAACATCATTACCGGTCAAATCGAAGCTGTCACAGGCGATGCTGTTCTGCTTTGTACCGGCGGTTATGCCAATGTCTTCTATCTTTCGACCAATGCCGTACATTGTAATGTTTCAGCGGCTTGGGCATGTCATAGACGCGGCGCGGCTTTTGCCAATCCATGTTTCACTCAAATTCACCCCACATGCATTCCGCAGCACGGCGATTTGCAATCGAAACTGACCCTGATGAGCGAAAGTCTGCGCAACGATGGCCGCATCTGGGTTCCTAAAAAGGCCGATGAACGCGCGCCCGAAGATATTCCCGAAGATGAACGCGATTATTACCTCGAACGCATGTATCCCTCATTTGGCAATCTCGTGCCCCGCGATATTGCTTCCCGTGCGGCTGAACGCGTCTGCAATGAAGGGCGCGGCGTTGGTACCACCAAACGCGCCGTTTATCTCGATTTTGCCACTGCCATTCGCGAACAGGGCAAAAAAATTATCGATGAAAAATACGGCAATCTCATCGAAATGTACGAACGCATTACCGCCGAAAACGCCTACAAAACACCGATGCGCATTTATCCTGCCCCACATTACACGATGGGCGGTCTGTGGGTCGATTACCATCTCATGACGACGATTCCCGGTTTGTTCTGCTTGGGTGAAGCCAATTTCAGCGATCACGGTGCCAACCGTCTCGGCGCTTCCGCCCTGATGCAAGGCCTGGCAGATGGTTATTTTGTTGCGCCAGCTACGGTGCCCAACTATCTGGCCAACGCCAAACTGGAACCGTGCAAACCCGATGACACCGTTTGCCGCGAAGCCATCGAGTCCGTCAAATCGCGTGTCCAGGCCGTCGCCGATGTCAAAGGTTCGCATACGCCTTCCGAAATTCACCGCGAACTCGGCATTATCTTGCGCCAAAATGTCGGCATGAGCCGCAGCGAAACCAGCCTCACAAATGCCATCGCCGAAATCGACACACTCTCTCAAAAAGCCTCGGCAGAAATGACCGTCCAAGGCGACGCCAACACCCTTAACAGCGAACTTGAAAAGGCATTGCACGTCAAAGATTACCTCGAACTGGCCAAAACCATGGCCAAAGATGCCCTGGCACGTAACGAATCCTGCGGCTGTCACTGCCGAACCGAACATCTGACCGAAACCGGCGAATGCAAACGCAACGACAACGATTTTGCACACGTCGCCTGCTGGCATTATGGCCAAGACGCCCCCGAAATCGAAAAACTCGAGTTCAACGTCTTCAAACCGATTCAACGACACTACGAATAATCACATCATGATAAATTTTCACATCAGAAGGGGGCAACGGCGCGGGCCCCCTAGGGGATGTCTAAACAATGGCTTTTTGCGTATGAGGGGGCCAAGCCCCCTACGCCGCTATTTGCAAGCAAATACGCGGCTTGGAATCGCATTTGAGTTATCTTTAAGGACAGAGGCTACCTTGAGGGGTAAAGTTTGAGTGCCCGCAAGATGGCACGGTTTGAAATCAGGAAAGCACTACATGATTACATTCTCATATCAAAAAAGGAATTGCGTGATGAAAAAACATATTCATACCATTACCATAATGGCTATTTTGGCTGGCATCTATCATTCTGGATGTACCGATGCAGCACCTCAAGGTGCAACAAGCACAACCACGCAAACCACCCAGTTTGACGGTGCACAAGGCAATTGCACAAACGGCGGCGTCAAAATCGAAGTCCTGCTCAACGGTGTCGTTGATGGAACA
>JAGBXG010000086.1 GCA_017629415.1 Pseudomonadota bacterium
AAAGCTTTTGCTGGGCTTTTGCCCCACACCCACAGTACAGGACGTATGCAAAGTCGCAAATCACTTGCAAAATAGTAGGCTATAGGAAAACGGAATGGAACACAGGGATTTTGCCTCTAAATGTCAGCAATCAGTACCTGCCCAACCTACAAAATACGTAAGTCCCAATGGCGGATTCCAAAGGGCTAAGCCCCTTGGCGGAGGTTTGGGAAAAGCCCCAAAAGAACTTTGCGGACATGCCCCCTCAAGAAATAGCCTTATCATACAAAAATATTTCTATTTCTCCTCAAAACATATTAATGTTCGTCTGGAATGTAAGGAATATCCTTTGCTTTTCATACAAAAGTATATTCGATAATATATCACTTATTCTCGTTTTAACATATTATAAAACGAACTTCTGAAAGAGAACACGTTCATGCAATACACTGAATTCCAATCTTTAAAACTTTCGCGCCTCGGGTTTGGCATGATGCGCCTGCCTGTACTTGCAGATGGCTCAATTGATGAACCTGCAGTGGCTCAAATGGTCGATGATGCTCTGAAAAATGGTATCAATTATTTTGATACGGCGCATCCCTATCACGGCGGCATGTCAGAACTCGTAGCCGGCAAAGTTTTAAGTCAATATCCGCGCGAAAGTTATTATCTGGCCAGCAAATATCCCGGCCATCAATACGCAGATACTTACAATCCCGCTGAAATTTTTGAAGAACAGCTCAAAAAGTGCCAGGTTAAATATTTTGATTTTTATCTGCTTCATAATGTTTGCGAATCCTCTATCAACGTATATCTCGATAAACGCTGGGGCATTATCGATTATTTTCTGGAGCAGAAACGCCTTGGACGCATTAAGCATCTTGGATTTTCAGCACATGGAGATTATGACAATCTCAAAGCATTTTTAAACCATTGCGGTGAACACATGGAGTTTTGTCAAATCCAGCTCAATTATTTGGACTGGACGCTTCAGGAAGCAGAAAAACGCTACAACCTGCTGACAGAACGCCATATTCCTGTTTGGGTTATGGAACCTGTGCGCGGCGGTCGATTGGCCAAGCTTTCAGAAAATGCGGAAAACCAACTGCTCAGCCGACGCCCTAAAGACTCTGCGGCATCCTGGGCATTCCGATGGCTGCAGCGTCTGCCCAATGTCAAAGTGATATTGAGCGGCATGTCAAACCGCGAACAAATGGCCGATAATATCCATACATTTTCAGCAGAAATGCCTTTGACAGATGAAGAAGCTCAGCTTTTGCTCGATATTGCACGCGATATGCATCAGCTTATTCCATGCACAGCTTGTCGTTATTGCTGCGACGGATGTCCGCAAGAGCTCGATATTCCTGCCCTGCTTTCGGCTTGCAATGATGCACGCTTTGCGCCCAATATTGCCGTGGCCATGCGCATGGAAGCCCTGCCTAAAGATAAACTGCCTACGGCATGCATCGCTTGTGGCGCATGTTCCCGTATCTGTCCGCAGCACATCGATATTCCCGCCATAATGCAGGAGTTCTCCGGCTTGCTTTCCACCCTTCCTAGCTGGAAAAAAATCTGCCAGGAACGCGCTGAAGCTGCCAAAAAACTCAAAAAATAAGGCTTTTTTCTTGAATAAACTTCCAAGAAAAAAGCCTGGATTCTGCAAAAAGCTTAAATCAAAGCATTTTTTTTCTGTTTCCGATATTCATAATAAATCATAGAACCGGCACAAATGGCCGCGGCAATATCGGAAACAGGATCTGTAATCCAGACGCCGTTGACACCCATGATAGGAGGCAGCAGCAGCAGCATGGGGAAGATAAAAATCATCTGACGCGTCAGGGATAAGAACAGGGATTTATATGCCTGATCAATGCTGGAAAAGAAATTGGCACCAATGACTTGAACGGCAACACACCAAAAGCCGGCCATGGCAATTCGGAAACCATTTATTGTAATATCGATCAGGGTTGTATCTAACTCTGAGCTGCCATCCACAAACATTTCAGTCAGCTGACGCGGGAAAAGTTCACAAGTCAGGCAACCTAAAACACAGACAACTGTGGCACATATGATGGTCATACGCAGCGCCTGCCACATGCGACCGTACTGTTTTGCCCCATAGTTATAAGCCACAATAGGCTGCATACCTTGCGAAAACCCAAGCGTAATCATCAGGAAAAAGAAAACAACGCGATTCACAATAGAATAAGCGCCAACATATAAATCACCGCCATATTCTAAAAAGTTAGAATTTTTGATCACAACGATGAAACATGCAACGGCGTTGGTACAAAAATTAGGCGAGCCTAGGACAAATGATTTTCTAATCAAACCCCAGTCCGGGCGGAATTTTGATGTTTCAATATGTACAATTCTATTTTTTTGACTGAAAATATATAACAAAGTCATGCAGCAAATGACTTGTGAGATAACGGTTGCCCATGCTGCACCACGTACGCCCATATCCAGGGCAAAAATGAATATCGGTGCCAAAATAATATTAATAGCCACCGAAACAAACGTCAGGCTCATGGCCAGCACGGGATAACCGCTGACCCTGAGGACTGAGTTAAGCCCGAGATACATGTGCGCAAAAACATTCCCATATAAGATGATTTGCATATATTCATGGGCAGGCGCAAGCGTGTTTTCACTGGCTCCAAAAAAGAGCAAAATCGGATCAAGCCAAATGAGACCGATAACAGAAAATAGAATGCCGATAAAAAAATTGAGTACAATCAGGTTGCACAAAACCTGACGCGCCTTATCGTAGTTTTTTTCGCCCAGGAACATGGAGCACAGTACGCTTGCGCCCACCCCGACCAGAGCACCAAAAGCCGCGGCAAGATTCATAAATGGCGCGGTAAGCCCGACACCGGCAATGCTGTATGCGCCGAGATGTGCAATAAAAATGCCTGCAATAACGTTGTAAATGGAACTGACAACCATCGCGGCAATTGCAGGCAATGAAAATTTCCAAAGCAGTTTGCTGACTTTTTCACGCCCCAGCAACAGGGCTTTTTCTTCGCTTTTATCCATAATACGACTGAGGCTGCTCCAAAGATTGACGTTCTTTTGCAGCCGATATTTCTTATCGGGCCAGAGTTTGCGCGGGGCGTTGCGGGGTGAAACCCCGCATTGGGGGTAGGCGCGTATGCAAAGCATAGCGCCGCAGGGGGCTTGCCCCCTCACAAATGACCACAGATCGGGTGATGTATTTTACCGCCTGTATGTCTTAAAGCTACATCCAGACTGTGCGCCTATAAAACGATTTTGACGCACTTTCAATCCCGATTTCATGATTTAAAGCATCAATTTGCTGACGCCATAAAGCGGCATCATTTCGCGCGCATCTTTCTATGGGGTAACTCAATATTGGCACCCTTTTTTGAAATACCGCCGACACATTTCACATAGAAATAAAAAAAGGCGGATTTAAAATCCGCCTTTGTGATGGCTATTGGCATTCGCCTGAGGTGATATTACAGGTTTGTCCTTTTGCTGCGCAGTTCCTGCAGAGATAGTCTGAGGCTTGATCCATATTGCCATCGCGTGTGCCGCAACAGGCATTCTGTGGATAACAGGCCATGATGTAATATCGGTACCCCGTTGAACAATGGCTATGTCCGCATTTTCCGTTCAAACATGGCTGGCAGGTGTCTGTATATTTATAACCTGTGGAACATGTTCCTTTATTGGGTTTGCAGTTTTGGGCATCACCGCCACCGCCGTTGACATGAATACTGTAGCCAGGGCTGCATTTGGTGGCCTGACAGGCATAATCTTTCAGTGAGCCGTTATAGAAATTCTTTTCGCGCAAGGTGCCGGCCATCACCCCAGGCAATCCGGAACAAGCCGGAATGACACATGCATTTTTATCATAATTCAGCACAGTGCTGCCGTCTTTGGAGCAAGCACAAACGCCGCTGTTATTGCAGACTTTTTCGTAAGCATTGCTGGTGCAGTTTTTCGTGCTGCTGCTGCTGACGGGGGCGCATGCCGTGTTGCTGTTCACCGTGCATCCGGTTTTATTGGAATTGATATGATAATTGGTGACGCATTTGGAGACTTGACAGGCTCCGGAAACGCAGCTGGCGGATGCCACGTTACTGAGTCCGTTACAATTGGTGGTAGAACTGCTCGTCGTGGAGCCGCACGCTGTATTTGTATTGGCCACACAAGCTGTAAAAGCACTGTTGGGATGATGGTTGGCGGCGCATTGCGTGACTTTGCAAACGCCATCGCCTTCACAGGTGGTTTTAGCAGAATTGCCAATTTGCTGCGTACATGAGACGGTTGTCGCACTGTTCTTTTTGCCGCAAGCGGTGGCGGTGTTTTGAATGCAGGACTTGCCATCGGCACTCAGGTGATAGCCGGTGATACACTCCGTTACAGCGCAAGTGCCGGCCGAAGTGCATGTCACGGTGTTAACGCCGGTGCCTTTTTCATTGTCACAATTATGGACGGCATCGCCTATTGCGCTGTTAACAGGCGCGCAGGCATAAATTGTATTGGCTTCACATCGAATGATATGGCCGTTGTCATTATAAATGGGATGCTGACCGGCTTGGCATGCGCTGATCACGCAGACACCGTTCAGACAAGAGGCGTTGGGATGGATGTTTTTGCACTGTGCGCATTCAGGGCCACATTTTTCATCGGTATTGACACATTCATTCGCATCGGTGCCTTCAATCGTACATTCATGCGGATCACAAGCCGTATTTTTACATGTGCCGTTGTCACAATATTGACCTGTACCGCAGGCATTTCCGCATGTCCCGCAGTTGAGTTGATTTTTCTTGGTATCCACACAGAACGGGACAAATTCCGTACCGCAGTTGGTCATACCTTCGATGCATTGATAGGTACATTGAATGGCATTTTCGGCAGCTTCATTTTCCTGACATCCCAAAACCTGGACATTTGCGAAGCTATGTTCTGAGCAATTTCTGTCGCAGACACCGCAATGCTCAGGATCATAATAGGAAACACATTGTGCCTCATTATTAATGGTACAGACGCGTTCTTCGGTATTTTCGCAGGCACTGATTTTACAGTAATAGTCGTTCTGAGCACGTTGTGTGCATGTCTGATAGGCATTGCAAGCGGTGACAGTACATGTCTCTGTGCCGTCTTCCAGTTTGGCATTGCAGGTTTCATTGTCACTGGCAAAGACACAGCGTGCTTTATCGCTGCCTTCATATTTGCACCAGGGAATATTGCCGCTGCACTGGCATTTGCCTTGTCTGCAGAAGCCTTCGCCGGCTTCGCAATTTTCGCCCATGTAATCATCACTTGCCGGATCATCGCTGTTGCAGGCCCCGCGAGCCCCGCAGAAATTCGGGTCATTTTGCGGGAAAATACATCGTCCATTGCATTCCACGGTTCCGCGAGGACACTGACAAGTGAAGAAATTCGACGCATCGGCTTCGCACACGCGATAGTCTTCATAATCTTCGGCACAATTGGCACCGCCATAGTTCACGGCATCGCAGCTGTTGGCACCGCAGGTTTTCGGATTTCCCGGATCAATACAATAATCATCGCAAAGCAGCGACTCATTGGAACAGACACAGACATATTTATCATTAATTTGAGAACAGAAACCTGTAGATTTGAGCTCTTTGCAATTCTGACCTTCATAATTGCCTTCAGAACAAGAGGCGCCGCAAGTCTTGTCAGAACTGGGATCCAAACAGGCTTTGCTGCCATCAGGCATATCGCACAGGATTTGTCCGTCAGCGCAGCTCGTAATTTTATCGGTGCAGTAATAAACTTTTTCGCCCGTCGTCGGATCGGGTTTGTTCAAACAATGCGGAAACTGCGAAGGACAAACATGATACTTCAGATTATCTGCAAAATCATACAGACCGCCGTTGATAACGCACTTCGTGAGGTCATCGGCATGACATGTCTCAGCATTGCCAATATAGGACAACCGTCCTTCCGTGTCTCTGGCAGGACAATAATCCCCGACAGTCGGCGGAGCTTCGAGATAACAGCCGCTCAGGACACAAGCAAATAGAAAAATAGAATATATTTTTTTCATATCTTCCACCTATAGAATGAAGACAAAAAACAACGTTCTATTTTATCCTATTTTAAGAATTTGAGCAAATCAGAGATACCAGATTTTATCGATAATGAGACTCAAAAACACAGCATATGCAAAGTCGAAAATCACTGACGAAATTGCTCCTGTCTTAAAATAGTGGACACAGTTTCTACAACGAATTTGCTAAACTAGCAACACTTGAGAAAGATGTAAGATTGAACAACTGAAAACAATCATTTGACGATATGATATGGGATATTGGAATCATAGAAAAAATATGTACGTCTCATGGGGCTTCCCCCCAATGCTCAAAAGACAAAATATTACACCCTGAAAAATTACACCCTGAAAAAAGGCGACTTAAACCATAGCCTTGTTAAAAAAGTGTCAACCTAATTTAACATTTTCATTTGACTTTTTCCCCCTTTGGTGTGTGATACGAAGCCCCACAAATTGGGATACAGGGGCAATCCCCGGCGTGTTTTGGAGCTAAACCCCTCAAAAATGTGTGGGTACAATGGCGCGCTCTCATAAAAAGGAAAATAACATGAAATATTATTTTGCACCACTCGAAGGCATTACAGGATTTGATTTCAGAAATGTACATCATACCATGTTTAAAGGCATCGATTCTTATTTCACGCCTTTTTTATCGGCGCGTCAGACTTTGAGTTTTGTAACCAAAGAAAAAAAAGATATCGCACCTGAAAATAATATTGGCTTGACGGTTGTGCCGCAAATCTTAGCCAATAAAGCCCCGGAATTTGTATGGGCTGCTCAAGAAATTCAAGCTCATGGTTATTCAGTGGTCAACTTCAATCTCGGCTGCCCTATGCCCACCGTTGTAACGAAGAAAAAAGGTTCAGGACTTTTGGCAGACCTTACCCATTTAGAGTCTCTTCTCGATGATATCTTTGACGGTGTCGCCAATGGAGGACCTCAAATTTCTATCAAAACACGGCTGGGATTCGATAATCTTGAACAGGCATGTGCCATTGTAGAACTTTATAACCAATATCCTTTAACAGAACTTATTATCCATCCGCGTTCTCAAAAAGATTTATATAAGAATCCTGTGAATTTAGATGTTTTTGAAGCCTGCCTGACATGCACAAAACATCAAATTTGTTACAATGGCGATATCTTTACAAAAACGGGATATGAGCAATGGACTGCAAGATTTCCTGTTCAAAAATATCCGCAAATTCAAGCCGTGATGTTGGGACGCGGTATCATTGCCAATCCTGCGTTATGCCGAGAAATTCAAGGCGGCAAAAGTTTAACCAAACAGGAACTTCGGACATATCACGATACGCTTTATCAAACTTATGAAGCTCGAAACTATGGTTTAAGCCCTCTGCTTCACCGCATGAAAGAACTTTGGTTTTACTGGGGACGTTTATTTATGGATGCTGAAAAACCAGTTCGAAAAATCCGACTCGCGAAAACCATTGAAGCATACCGCCCAGCCGTAGATCGTTTGTTCGAAGGCTGGGACATTGGCGGCCATTTCTCATCGTGATTTTGACCACCGAAGACGGTAAGGGGGGACCACGGCGTACGTAAAGTCACAAAAGACTTACGAAGTGGTATGTCGCGGGGAAGAAAAATGGGGGAGCGGGTCAGGGCTGTCGCATTCTAGTTTTCCTTGATGCCTACTAGGTTTAAGAGATAATCGAAGTCCATGGCGGCTAACTTCCGCCTCAGCTGAATACTCACCTTT
>JAGBXG010000087.1 GCA_017629415.1 Pseudomonadota bacterium
GAACCGTTGGAAATATGTGTATGCGCGTTATGGCAATTTCAACGGTTCAATTTCGACGGATGGCACATTGTCGGTCACAGGAATCAGTACTCTGACGGGCAACACAACCGTTGGAGGCACGCTCGGCGTCACAGGTGCAACAACACTTGCAGGAGTAACCGCTGGGGCGATTTCATCATACGCCATCACACCGCGTATAGCATCAACAAGCAGTTCGACGGGGTATGATTTGGGCGCGGATGCGAACCGTTGGAAATATGTGTATGCGCGTTATGGCAATTTCTCGTATTCCGTGACTGTCGCAGATGATGTGATCATTGGTGGAAGCATTACCAGATCCCAGGATGGATCGTTTACGCAAAATATTGGCACATCCACCAAACCTTTTGATAATGTCTATGCAACGACGTTTTATGGCGATTTGAGTGGTCGTGCGACCGATGCAGATTGGGCAGGGTATGCGGATGAGGCCGGTTTTTGCTCTGGAAACTCAGCGACAGCCACAGAGCTGGAAACCGCCAGGACAATTGACGGCATGGAGTTTAATGGATCGGCCAACATCACCCATTATGGAACATGCAGCACATCGGCGGCGACAGCGGCAAAAGTTGTGTCATTGTCTGGCTTTACCCTTGCTACAGGCGCACGAATTGCCGTTAAATTCACCTATTCCAATACAGCATCAAATCCAACACTCAATGTCAATGGAACAGGGGGAAAAGCTATTCTTAGATACGGAACTAATTATGTGGGCACGACGAAGTATCTATCCTGGATGGCGAACAGTATTGTTGAGTTTGTTTATGATGGGTCTCACTGGGTATGGGTTGGGTTTCAGTACAATACATATCAGGCATATCAAGCCGAAAGCGCAACAAGTGCAACTCATGCGACATATTTAAGATATTCTTCGACCGATGTTCTGACTGCTGCATCCACAACCAGTGTGACCAGTTCGGCGACAATTTCGCCATCGTCAAACGGTGGATATTCACTTGGCACGAGTTCCTATAAATGGAACTATTTATATTGTAATTATATTGGCAGTTCATCGTCTTATGTTACTTCTGCATATATCACAAATATGTATGGAACAGCCACCAAAGCGACAGCTGACGGGTCAGGAAATACAATCACAACAACCTATATTAGAACCGTCTCGGTGGGGTCATCCAGCAAAACATTTACGACATATACAGCCGCAGGAGGAACTTCATCTGCTACTGGCTATATCTATAATACATATTTGACAACTACCAAAGGAGACAACTCCACCACAGATACAGTCTATCTTACAGGACTTGTCGCCAATATTATAGCGGGGACTGGAGTTGGAAGTATTCGATTGGTTTGTTTCAAGGCAACAGCAGCATGGACAAAAAAAAATCAGAATATTTATATGTCAGGTAGCACACTTTATCCTGTGTACATGCGCACCGCTGGGAATGACAGCCAAAATATCATTCGACACGATGCAAGTTCCTCAACATCTGCCTCCACATTTACTGGTGTCTGGAGACTATTAAACTACGTTGGTGAAATATCCAATGGAAACTTCGTGGTAGCGTTAGCTGTCAAAGTATATTGACGGAGTAGATTATGGTTAAAATACTAAAAGCAGTCTTTGAAAATTCAGAGCAAACCGCCATGACGGTTTATATTTCCGGCGATGGTTTTGAAAACCTGCCTTATGGCGTGAATCTTTTATTGGAAAACGAAGATGATACACCGATGCACAAAGAGTTGTGCAACCGTTATCGTGCCGGTGAGTTCTCGCCAGATCCATATACTACACCCGTGATGTTGGACGAAGACGTTGCAAATGAAGTGCGAAGTAAACGCAATTCATTACTAACAACCACTGATTATCTTTTAATGCCGGACTATCCTATTTCGGATACAGATCGTGAGGCTGTTAAAGCCTATCGACAGGCGTTGCGTGACATCACACTGCAGGACGGTTTCCCACGCGAGGTTATCTGGCCTGAGAAGCCGGAGGTAGTCAAATGAACGACCTCACCATGACCGAAATATACAATCAGCTGTCAGACAACCCGAAACTGATTCAAAAATGGAAACAGGCCGTGGTCAGGCGCATCAAACAATATGCCCGCAATGTGGCCAAGGCATCGCCTTTTCTCGACAAGCCAGCAAAGCGCATCTTTGGTATGAGGGCTCGCAAGAAGGATGATTCAGTGGTCATGTTTGGCACAAGTCCGAATGCCGGACGGATGAAAGGTTTTCACGCGCCTGTGAACAAGTGGATTGCTGTCAACCGATACTTCCGCGTCCTGCGGCATGGCAAATGGCGCACCATTCATAAAGTCCAGAAGGTGAGCCGAAGCATCGGAGTTCCCGTGCAGGATGTGCCTTATTTCGGCACATCTGAAAAGCCGGATCGGTTCTATGGCATCAAAAAGGGCAAGGTCACGGTCGCTTATGGCAAGACCAAAGGCGGCCTTGGTCTGCCCGTCTATGCGCAGGAATCGTTCGCCGACTGGCTCATGGAACATCACGGCGACGAGCTTGAAAACCTTATTCTGGAATGTGGCTGTGACATATTCGCCGATCACGTGGCAAAAGGAGGCTCAAAATGATCGACGCATACCCCGCAGCATTCATCATGCTCGTATTCATAGTGCTATTTGGAGTGGTACTTCCAATCATGGATAGCTCGAAGACATTTGGAAAGTTTGTATCTTTGCGGTTCGCCGTACTCGTTGTGTTATTGTCGATGGCGATTGGCGTCATTCTAGATTTCAGCCATCTCGAAAACAACATCCGCCTCGTCATCATCGCAGGAACGCTCATCATCGGTGGCATTTTTATTTTGATCCGCACGTGGGAAAAGGCCGCATCCAAAGGCTGGTCACTCGGCATCAAGAAGATCGAGGTATCGAAAGGCGACGCCAAAGCCACTGTCGATGTGGATGATAAGCACGATTAGCGGGCACATCGGACGCCATCGAAAGCCGCCTCCAGTATATGAGTATGGCCAATTGCGGCCATAGTCATGAGGCGGTTATGCAAATCATACAGAAAATCATCAAAGAGAGGAAATTCGTTGATCCCAAAGACGGCAAGACGAAATCGCGCTTCGGGTATCGTGGGCACAATAAGATTGCATGGATTATCGTGCATTACACGGGCGATTACGGTTCGCAGGGATGCGCTAAAAAGACGGCAGACGCCATGCAGACGTGGAAACGCACCGTTTCAACGCATTACCTCGTGGGCGATGACGCGATCTATCAAACCGTGAAAGACAAACACGTGGCGTGGCACTGCCCTTACGACAAGGACAATAAATGTGCGGCCTGTAATTCCAACGCACTCGGCGTGGATTTGGTCGAACACAAGCGGAACACGCGCACGCATTCGGTCAAAGACAGAGACTGGTATTTCACCGACAAAGTGATTCAGGACGGCGCACAGCTCGTGGCTTGGCTTGCCGACAAATACAACATTCCGCAAAGCCATATCGTGCGTCATTTCGATGTGACCGGAAAATGGTGTCCGAGGCCGTTTGTGGGAAAAGACACCAACGAAATTACAGGCGATATTCACGAAATCGGCTGGATCATGTTCAAGGAGCGTGTGCGCTTGGCGCGTGCAAACAGGGAGCTGGCCGAATGCTGAATCTATCTTTCAAGACCGAATACATCATCGGCGCGGTGGTCATTGTCGCTTTTTTGCTCGCCTGTTTTGTGCGCGAATACGGCCATGCAAAACAGACCGAACGGATGCAGGAACGCATCGATGCGCTGGACGCGCAAGCCGAAATCCAGCAAGCCCGGATCGCCGAAGCGGATGCCAGGCTAAAGGCCAAGGATGCCGAACTATTGGCCGTGAACCGATTGTGTGCAGCCATCGAAAAAACAGACACGGAAATGATACAAACCAAAGAGGCAGTCCATGAAATCATACAAACCGACGAAACCTGCGCCGCCTGGGCGGATGAGCCTGTGCCTGATTCTATTCTGGATGCTTTGTATGACATCCTGTGCAGCACAAAAGCAGACCACCATAACAAAGATTGAGTATGCCGTGCCTTCGGCCATCCTGCTGACACCTTGTCCATCGTTGGAGCTGTCATTCTCGACGAACGGCGAGCTATTGAACGCCATGATTGATTTGATCGGCCAGTATCGAATCTGCGCGGCGCGGATGGATGCCGTTATTGAGTCTTTCGAGCATGTACAAATTCTAAATGAGGGCAATCCATGAAACATCCACGAAGCTATCAAAGGCCCCCATTGCCGTTTATTGGCTCAAAGTTACGATGGTGGCGCGAACTGCAGATTCTGGCCGCAAAACTGCCACAGGGTGGATGCGTGTTTGATGCGTTCGGCGGCTCATTCAGCGCAGCGCGTGTCATCAAAGATACGAGGCCGGATTTGACGGTTATCACGAACGACTATTGCCATGCTTACCGACAGAGGTTGAACGCCGCACCACAAACAGCGGAGGTTTATGAGCAGCTGGTATCTGCGGTTGGGCGCAGAAGTCAAAACTACATGGTGTGGGATAAGTTCAAAACGCAAGACGAAAAGAATTTGGCCATATCAATCGTTGAAACCGCTGAAGATTCCGAAACGGCATGGCGGTGGTTACACGGCAAAGCCTATCCACTGAACAAGACCCCCATAAATTGCCCTGTATGCCCCAAAACATGCGATGAGTGGACAAAGGGGCTTGTGGTCATCGATGACGAAATGACCGCTTACGAGGCGCGATATTGGGCTGAATCCGAGGCATTCGTGATACTCGATCCGCCTTATATGGGATCGGTCAAGATGGGCTTTGACCTGGCATCGACATACGAAGATGGGCGCATCGATGCGCAGGCATTCTGCTGCGAGATCATGCGCCTGTGTGATCGTTGGTGTCTGTTTGAGCGTCCAGATTCTGCACTGGTGTGTCAGGCACGGGCACATGGTGCCATTGAGGTAGAACGAATGCACGGACGCAATCGACAGACTGTCGATGAGATAATGCTGGTATGTTCCCAATTGTAAAAGAACACCAGTTCATTATTTACAACTGATTTTTTTTTCAGGCATATTTCTCACCGTTGACCTACTGTCTGGATATGATGCCAGTCCTGGGGCTATTCCCATATACAAAAGGAGTGAGATATGACTGAGAGAAAACTGAATCACAGCAGACCGCCATTGCCGTTTATGGGTAGTAAAATGCGCTGGTGGCGAGAGTTGGAGCGGCTTGCGCGGTCGTTGCCGTATGGGGGATGTGTGTTCGATGCATTTGGCGGCTCAATGTCGGCGGCACGTGTCATCAAAGATGCACGGCCTGATTTGACTGTGGTCACGAACGACTATGAGCATGTGTACAGGAATCGTCTGGACGCTTCGCCTGAAACTGCTGGCATCCTGACTGAATTACAGGGCTTTGTGCCGCCGCAATCC
>JAGBXG010000088.1 GCA_017629415.1 Pseudomonadota bacterium
GCTCCCTCTTTTCATTCCTTGCGTCCTCGAAATTGCATCCAACTGGCGGCAAAAAATGTCAGCAAGTACGAATGGTTAAGGCTCACATCAGAAATTTACTTTGTGCGATGCTTGAGAGCGCTTTCGAGAGTTTGTTCCATGAGGCTGATGACGGTCATGGGACCGACGCCGCCGGGGACAGGGGTGATGAAGCTGGCGCGTTCTGATGCAGGTGCAAAATCGACGTCACCGTGAATGACACCATCGGGTGTTTTGGTAAAGCCGGCATCGACGACGATAGCACCGGGTTTAATCCAGTCGCCTTTGACGAGCTCGGGTACACCGGCGGCCACGACGAGAAGATCGGCGCGGCGGACGTGTTCTTCGAGATTGCGCGTGCGTGTATGGCACATGGTTACCGTGGCATTACGGCGTTGAAGCATTAAGCTCATGGGTTTGCCGACGATATTGCTGCGGCCGATGACGACGGCATTGAGACCGGTCAAATCGATATTATAAGCATCGAGCAGGCGGATAATGCCGCGTGGTGTACAAGGTTGGAATGCATTGGATTCACCGAGCAGAAGGGCGCCCATAGCTGCGCGTGTAAGGCCGTCGGCATCTTTGTCGGCGCGGACACGGTTAGGCAGGGCAACGGAATCCAGATGTTTAGGCAGCGGAAGCTGAACAAAAACAGCATCGCACATGGGATCGGCATTGCAGGCATCAATTTGAGCTTCTACTTCAGCAGAGGTGACATTTTCATCAAAATGATAGATTTCATGTCGGAAGCCGAGTTTTTCGGCCATTTTGCACTTAGTTCTGACATAACTGGCACTGGATGGATTATCGCCGACAAGGATGACGCAAAGGCGCGGGGCTGTTTCGGGGGTAAATGCGGCTGTCACGCGTTCGCGGATTTCGGACTGAATTGATGCAGAAACTGCTTTGCCGTCGAGTAGAGTAGCCATAAATATCCTTTAAATATGAAAACTCGTGTGAGATGTAAAAAATAAAAGGCGAAGCGTATCGCGCGATGGCGCGATAGCGAAGCCAGGATGCGGTGTATCCGGCCGACGGCAACGCCGGCGCGGCGGATAACCGCATATCACGTTTAACGTCATTAAGCTTGATATTAATAGTTTTTCTTCGAATTTCGGCTGTAATGAAGGTATCGTGTCGCTGTTTGCCTTTGCATTGGCTTTTGCTTTGACATCTGCATTGTTGAAAAGCAGTTTTGCAATGTTGAGATGACTTCCAGCGTATGCCATAGTTGGCTGGCATACATTCGCGATTCTCTGGTATTTGTGCTATGCTGTAGGTTTGACAGAAAACCCGGTTCACGGAGGTCATCTATGGGAATTTATGTCAATCCAAGCGAAGCGTTGTTAAAAATGGCAGTTCATTCGAGAGTTTATGTCGATAAATCGATGATTCTTCATGAGCTGAATCAGGTATTGAACACTGAGGATCGCTTTGTATGTGTGGCGCGACCGCGTCGTTTTGGCAAGTCGATGGCCGGCAATATGATTGCAGCCTATTACGGCAAAAAAGCCAACTCACGGCCCATCCTCAAAAAGCTCAAGATTGCACAGACCTCCGATTTTGAGACGTATTTGAACGCGTTTAACGTCATTCATATCGATGTGAATGGGATTTACTCTAATTCCAGTCGCAATGAAGATATCGTGCCGCTGTTTACAGCAAAAGTGCGTCGCGAACTCAAACTCGAATTTCCAGAGTGTGATTTGAATGACTCGGATTCCTTGCCAGATTGCATTGAAAAAGTTTTTAGTATTACTGGCGAACAGTTTGTCTTGATTTTGGATGAATACGATGTGCTCGTGCGCGAACAGGTGAAAACTTCGATTTTTGCTCCCTATCTGGCTTTTTTAAATGGCATGTTTAAAAACGCTAACC
>JAGBXG010000089.1 GCA_017629415.1 Pseudomonadota bacterium
GCCGCAATCAGCACTTTGCCTGAATCAAAATATTGGGACGGATCCCCAATGACCATTTTGGCATCCAGGGTGTCTAAAATATTGGCATATTGCGTACGTGCTCGCGAAATGATGCTGCTGTCATACAGATTCATGTACGATTTGGTAATATCACCGATCGTAATGACACCTTCCAGAATCCCGTCTTCGGTGACGCAGGGCAGGGTAACTGCATTGTGATCTTGCATCAGACTCCAGGCTTGTTTGAGTGAGATATCTTTGCTGACACCTTCCATCTTGCGGATTTCGATATCTTTGACCTGAGTCCTGACATTGTCAAGTTGCATGGGGGCTTCAACGCCAAAATAGTCCAATACAAACTGTGTTTCGCGGTTCAATGTGTCCGCATGACAAGCAACATAACCTTCATGACCAAGTTTTTGTTTTAAACGTGCATAACAAATCGCGGAACAAACGGAATCGGTGTCTGGATTGCGGTGGCCAATGACGAATGTTTTTTTGTTCTTATCCATATTTCTCAAATAAAAGGGCATGGCATACGTCTCATCTTTGCGCAAGCCATGCCGCATAACGGTTAAACAGCAGCACCTTATGACTAAACAGCAGCACCTTGTGAATAACTTAAAAGCTTTGCCCAATGGGCGTGAATAAAGGCTTCATCCGGGCGTGTCACGGACAGAATTTGGGCAATTTCAAGGTGAATATTGGACAGTGCATTAAAATCCGCGAGCTTTTCATAATTTTTAAGTGCGTCGTACAGGGTTTTAAGGCGGACTTCGGGGGCATCTTCCTGAATTTGGGATAAAATGTGGAGTGCAACAGCTTCGGTGCGCATATCATTTGTTTTATGTGATGTATCGATAGCCATATTCAGGATTCGGCGCGCGCGAGTCAATTCACCAACGGTGACGCAATGCCGGGCAATCGCAAGCAATGCTTTGCCGACGTACAGCATATCCTTGAGCTCACGAGCGGTGTCGATAAAGGTTTGACCCATAGAGGGATCGTATTGGAACTGAAGAGCAAGCGCTGCAAACTTGATTTGAAGCTGCTCATGTGTCAGCGGCTGAGGCATGGCACAAATATGCTCAACCGCGCACTGGAGCAGTTCAATGGCCAAAGGTTCGTTGCCTTCAAACTGGGCCTGACGTGAACGAAGAACAAAATATTGCGCATGCTTTTCGGGGTCAGGCGTGAATTGAACGGCGTATTCAAGCCAACGTATGACTTGTGCGCTCATGTCATAGTTGCCTTTCTCCAAATAAATTTCGGTTTCAAGAAACCATATATCGATATTTTCGGGAGTGCGAGCATCGACATATCCCAGGTGTTGTGTGATGGCTTTACTGGCTTTATCGAGATATTCTTTGCCCTGCTCGAGTTCTCCGCACAGAATGCATTGTCTGGATACAGATAAGAAAAGCTGGAATGCCTCGCGATGTTGATTCGCTTGAACCAGATGTTCGGCAATTTCTTTGTCTGTTGACAGGGATTGAGGGATCTGACGAAGCGCTTGTGCAATCGCTTTGTGATAGTCCTGTACTTCGTACGGCTGAAGTGTGGCTGCAATCGCTTCGCGCATGAGTGGATTGCTAAAGGCCAGGGTGGATTCGTCCAAGGTCTTTAAAACACCGCCAGAAAGACCAAGTGCAATAAAGCTGTTGTGACTGATAAGCTTTTGCTGTTGAGAGGGGATATATTTCAGCGCCGAAGCCAGCCATTTCGGGGTGAATTTTTCGCCGTAAAATGCGGCAATGGCTGCCACAGGATGCCACATACGCTGGGGGTAGTCGGCAAATGTGAGGTTAATTTGACGCAAAATGGCTTCATGCACAATCCTGGGAATAGGCAGAGCTGCAACCTCTTGTTTGCTGACATAACCTTCGGCTGTCGGCTCTAAAAATCCGGCAAGCTGCCATTGACGCGCTAAATTGACGGCAATTTGGGGCAATCCGGAGGATAAATTTTCGATAAAACCGGCCAGCTCTTCGCTGATACTCAAGCTTTGTGTGATCAGCGTATGCATGTCATGGTTCGAAAGCGGATCGATATTGATGCCTCGGCGCAGCCAAATGGACGATTCATTGCCAAGAGCAAGTTCCATGTCTGTCGGCACATCATTCGTCGTCGAGTTGATAACGCAAATTAAAATAGGCAGCTTGATCTGAGGATTTTCCGTCAGCTCACGGGCAATGGCGCAAAGCTCAAGACGCTGTTCTGCAGAAACATTGTCGAAACTGAGAACAAGTGGACGTGTGCGCGTAAATTTTGCAAAAATATCACAAAATACGAGATCCATCTGTGTGGTGGGCGGCTGGTCTTGAGCTTGTTCTGCGTCAAAAATAGCTTCCAAGGCACGAACGCGGACATCATGCTCATCATCGGTCTGAATAAAACGGCACAATGCCAGCGGCACTTGGGCTGCAGTCAGGGTCTTGAGACAAAGTTTGGCAAAAAGGGCTCGATAAACCGCAAAACGTAAGTTTGCACATACGGAACCATCTACCACTAGGGTTGTGGCAATGCCTTGCCGGAAACAGTCATGGGAAAATGATTCCACAAAACGTGTCTTACCCACACCGGGACGGCCGGTGACCAGTGTCACTGCGGTACGGCGGCTGTGATAAACATCGCGCAAATAGCGATTGAGTAAGTTTTTAGCGGAACTGCGACCCACAAACATCGGCGGACGCAGCGAAAGAACAGAATAGTTGTAATTGCAATGCTCCAAATCGGGCAAAATACGTTTGTAGGTTTTGGGGGCCAAATCATTGGAGAAAAATGGCACTTCCTCATCTTTTGGGGGCTCTACAAACGTATCGCTTTCATGTTTAAGGGCATGTGTGCCAAAAACTTGCTCATCGCGAATCAAGAATTGGCGGCGCAATGCTGCTCGAAAATCGGCGGCTGTTTCAAAACGTCGATCCGGCATTTTTTCAAGCAATCGATGAATAATGGGAGACAGACGCACGGCATCCGCAAATTCGGGAAGTGGCGTAAAAGGTTTGGGTTTCTCTTTGGCTTGAGCCACCATCACCATGACGGCATTCGTACCTGTAAACGGCGGTTCGCCGCAGAAAAGCTCATAAAGAATGCAGCCAATGCCATAAAAATCTGTCGCCGGACAAATCTGATAATGTTCGTCACAGGCTTGTTCAGGTGCCATATAAATAGGGGTACCGACAACCATGCCGTCACTTGTGATGCGCATGTCGCGTTCATCGGCGCGAAGCGCAAGACCAAAATCCATCAGTTTTGGAATCAAATTGCCGGAGCTGTCTACAGTCACAAGAATATTATCAGGTTTCAAATCGCGATGAATCAGATTATTCGCATGCGCTTCATCCAGACCTTCCAATATCCGATCCAAAAGCTGCATCACCTCACTGAATGGCCGTCCACGGAGCAAATTCGCGTTGATCGGTTCCCCGTTGACCTGTTCCATAAAAATATAAGGCTCGCCGGTTGTCATCTGCCCCACATCATAAACCTGGACGATATAAGGATGAATCAGCTGAGCAAAATTCCGGATTTCGCGTTCAAAACGTGTCAAAGAAACGCTCGTCATATCGGCCTTTTGGCGAATGACTTTCAAAGCGCCGACTTTGTTGACGCGCTTATCGCGTACAGACCACACTACTCCCATGCCGCCTTCGCCAAGGCGTTTGATAGGTTCAAAGTAATTGGGCAATCCTTCCAGTATGGGTTCGGTCATGTTTCAGTATTCCATGAAAATGAGTCAATGCGGGCACCTGACAGTGTCCCAAAATATTCTATGATACATCCCCCATATTGCCAAACAATCCAGTTTTTCCGCTTATTCATTCCAATGGCTCTCTGAATGTTTGGGAGGGCGCCGTGCTA
>JAGBXG010000090.1 GCA_017629415.1 Pseudomonadota bacterium
GATGATGATAACGGCGAGCACAACATAGAGCCAAACTGGTTTTTTATTGGGATAAGGATCTTTGGCGGCAACTTTGGGGTATTTTGCCAGACTTGTGAACGTTGTACCAAACGGAATGTTGACGAGAATGCGTGAGTTGATGGCCCAACCGTTGGCATTGAGGACAGGCGCGAGGTTACGTTTGCGGATCTTCTGCCAGGCGAGGAACATGGAAGGACCGGAAACAAGAAGAATAATCGCGAGGATGAGGAGGGGACCGTTATACCAGTGCGCCATGACGCCTTCTGCGAGTGTGACGAGAGCGCTGGCGATAAAGCCGACGGCCATACCGATGGCGGCAAAGATACCGGCAAATTTTGCGATATCAAATCCCCCCACTTTGTTGGTGCTGGCGGCTGCGGCATCTGCAGGAGCGGGAGCTGCTGCGGGGGCTGCTGCGGCGGCATCTGCGGGGGCTGCAGGTTTTGCCATGGCCGTTGCAGCATTTTTTTGTGCCGCTTCGGTCTGAGCAATCAAGTTTTTCTCAGCATTGGCATTTTTCTCTGCGACATTTTTATTGATCTTATCATACACAAATTGGGCAAGTTTTCTGTAGGGAGCCCAAAATGCCTGACGAATACTGATGGGATTGTCGACAATCTTGGTGATAACGGCATCCCATTCTACGCCTTTGCGATCATAGAACACGGCATTTTTGCCCACGCGAAGATCATTCACATCGCCATCGGTCAGGACAGCCGCAATATTCATCTTGGCTTGATCCTTGGCGGTGCATTCGCAGTACAAAATATACATGCCGCTCAATTCGCCAACAGGACCTTGTTTGCCCATATCTGCAACTTTGATACAAAGTTCAGTGCTGCGTTGATCGATAAACAGCGTACCGGCTTGGAACACGGGCAAATTCTTTTCGTCACGGGCATAGAAATCGGTAAATGTGACGAAGTTTTTGAGCAATTTATAGAAGTTTTTGTAATATCTGAGGAACTTTTCAACATCATCGATGCTGTTGGATTCGGCTTCGAGTGCCTTGTCATCGTCGATAAGTTTCGCGAGTTCAGCTTTTTTATCTGCACTGAGAATCGCTTCGATTTTTTCGAGGCCGAGTGATTCGACTTCAGCGCCTTTTTTGGTGCCATTCCATGCGGAATAAGCGGCGAATTTTCCGAGGACATCATTCCATTGTGCTTCGGTGATTTCTGCGGCACCGGGATAAACTTTAGCCAAAGCGAGCGTTTTAACTTTATCAAAAGCGGCCTGCCATGCGGGGTTTATGGCAGCGATATCGAGTGTGAGTGTTGCTTTACCGGTCACGCGAGCGATGGGATAAGCGGAGATTTCGTCGTTGCTGGCCGCGAGGTCTTTGTTGCTGATTTCGCCGATACGCGCGGCAGAGACATCAAGTGCGGCTGCGCTGTCAGCGTTGAATGCGGCCAGTTTGCAGCGCATAAAATAGTCAGCAATTTTATCTTTCACAGCATTGCAGGCATCCAATGCAGCGGCTGTATCATCGCCGAAGGCGAACAGATCAGCGGTGCCGGCATCTTTCCATGCTTTATAATCGGCACAAGCCGCATAGAATTTATCTAAAAGTGCCGCATCAATGCCCTTGAGTCCGCTGCGGTCATCCAAGCTTCCAACAGTATCAATGGCGGCCTTGATGACACCTTTAAGCTCTTCGTTATCCGTAGATTGTTCGGTAATAATGCCATCGCCGTTAAGCGCGGTCTTGGCAAAAATCGCCACACTGTCGCTGGCTTGTGCAAGGGTGATTTCTTCGCCTTCAACGCCAAGATTTTTCAGAATTTGCTTGGCTGAATCATGGAGTTTTTTGCCGTCTGCATTGTCGGTATTAAAGGCCGAAAGTGCGATTTTATCTTCTTGTTTAAGCAAAAGATTGGCATCTTTGAGCACAGAAGTCAGCCAATCTGCTGCAGCAACCACTTCATTGACGCGGATTTTTCCATCGCCATTGGAATCGAGCAATTTGAGTGTTTTTTCGTCAAATTCCAAACCGGTGACGGGGCAGCTTAATACTGTCCACAATTTTTTATCCAGCTGTCCAAGCTGCGCAATATCTTTGCCGGAAGTAATGTTAATACGTGCAACACCGCCAATTTTGCAATATTGCCAATTATAAGACTTGTCTGAAGCCATATTTTCCATGTCCTGTAAAAAAGAAATTATACCATCATATCCGGAACAGAACGACTTCTGCCCAGACAGCTCCTATTAACATATTTTACCGCTCATCACTAGCAGTTATAAGATAGAACTAAAACCATAATACGACACAAATATTTATACAAAATGCAGTATTAATATATTGAGAACATAAAATATACGCATGATAGCATCTTCATCAAAATATTATTTTTGAACTTATCATTCTTTTTAGGGAAGCACTGCATCATGCCGGTTCGGGGCGTTGCGGGGTGTCCCCGCATTGGGGGTAGACGCGTATTTGCGCGCGGCTATGCTTCGCTGATGCTTCGCATACGCCTTGCACTGCGCGTCTATGTCGCGTTGCTCCATACGCCGCGCAAATAGCGGCGCAGGGGGCTTGCCCCCTGCCATCCAATCCAGATGACCATCTTCACGAAAAGTAGCCCCATGCTTCACACATGTTCTTAGAATTCTGAAGCTATCAAATGCGTTGTCAATGTATAAACTTCGCCCGGTTGTATATATTCAAGTGTCGTTTTAAAAGGATGATATCCATCACAAACGATGGCAATCCGGCGTGTCCCTGCATTGATTTTCAACGGAACCTGGACGGTATTTTCGCCCGTACTGATCACGGCATCATCGACAATAATCACGGCTTCTTTTGGTGTCACATCGACATAAAGCTGAAATTTAGCTTCTTTTTCAGGCACTGCAATCGTACTGCTGCAGCCTGCAAAGCTCAATGCCATTCCCAAAAACAACCATTTGACAAGTGATTTCATACATTCTCCTACTTATTCAGCAAAGCTTTCATCCGTGCAAAACGTTCTCGCATGACGGCATCCTGTTCGGCTTCGAGTTTTTCCATGGCCTCAGATTTGCCGTTTTCTGAAATATCAATTGTATGCACCGGAATATCTTGGATAAAGCGTGAGGGTTCAACTTCAATCATTTCATACATCTTTTTACGATGTGTACAGCGCGTCAACGTCAGATATTTTTTAGCTCTCGTAATGCCGACATAAAACAGCCGGCGTTCTTCACTGAGGGCAGGTTCGTTAAGAGAATTGGCATGCGGGAGCAAATTTTCTTCACATCCGACGATATAAACGACAGGAAATTCCAATCCCTTGGATGCATGCAAGGTCATAAGCGTGATTTCATCCGGCTGTTCATCTTCATTTTTCTGCGGCGGTTCAAGGGATATGCGCTGCAAAAATGCAAAGACATCTCTGCCTTCACGCTGTTCAAAAGCAGCCATCGCATTGAGAAATTCATCGACGTTGTCGCGTCTTCTCTGGGCATTGGCATCCGACTGACTGGAACTTTGAAGATAAGCGATATAATGGATATCATCAATGAGATCGGCCATGGTTTTCATCATAGGCTCAGATTTGGCCATGAACCGTTTGTGATATCGTTCAAGCGTCGCCACAAATTCCGTCAGTTTAAGTTTTGCCGACGGCTGCAGGTTGTCTCCCGCAGCTTCCATGCGGATGGCTTCAAAAAATGAAACATTTTCACGTTTTGCGGTTTCATCCATCCTCGCCAGTGCCGCTGCGGCAATGCCTCGGCGCGGAGTGTTGATGATGCGGCGAAGCGCAAGTTCATCATGAAATGAAAAAGCACTGCGCAAATAAAAAATAAGATCCCGAATTTCGGCATGATCATAGAACTTTGAGCCGCCGACAATACGATAAGGCAAGCCAGATTCCACAAGTTTTTCTTCTAACACCCGGCTTTGCGGATTCGTTCGATATAAAATGGCAAAATCCCGGTATTCCAGATTTTTTGCAGCCCGAATCAGTCCAAGCTGTTCCACAATAAATGCGGCTTCTTCTTCGGGATTGCTGCATTGAAAACTTCGGATTTTGTCTCCGGAACGCGTATCCGTCCACAAATTTTTAAGATGCCTTTTTTGATTCTTTGCAATGACCGCATTGGCAGCATCCAAGATGATCTGTGTGGAACGGTAATTCTGTTCCAACGACACGACACGTACATTATCAAAAAGCCTGGGAAATTCGAGAATATGTTGTGAATTTGCCCCACGAAAAGCATAAATCGATTGATCATCATCGCCGACGACCATGATATTGGCACGTTCACGGCAAAGCAACTGCAACATTTTAAACTGCAATTCATTGGTGTCCTGATATTCATCGACAAGCAGATACCGCCAGGATTCGGCATAACTTCGCCGGACATCTTCAAATTGTTCAAAGATTTCAACAGGCAATGCAATCATGTCATCGAAATCGACGGCATTCATGGATTTTCGAATGATTTGATAATGATCAAAAATGCGCGCCAATGTTCGTCCTTGAGGATTCCAACGCATACCCGGCATATCCAGGGGTTTGACATGTGCTGTCTTGACCCGGGAGATAAAACTGAGTATCGATTGCGGATCATGCGAGGATCCTTGGAGATGCAGATCTTTAAGCACATTTTTGATGATAGCGATTTGATCGTCGTTATCGATGATGGCAAAAGGCATTTTCCACCCAAGTTTTCCGATATGCGCACGAAGGATATTGGCACCGAGGGCATGAAAAGTCGAAAGATGACATTTTCCTGCATTCTGACTTCCGATCAAATCTGCCACGCGTTGCCGGAGTTCCCTTGCTGCTTTATTGGTAAAACTGACGGCGACAATCGATGACGGATCAATATGCCGGCAGTCGATCAAATAGGCCACACGATGCGCAATAATTCGAGTCTTGCCAGAACCTGCGCCGGCAAGTACCAAGATAGGACCTTCATCGTGAAGTACAGCATCACGCTGTTGGGGGTTAAATAACGATGGCTGATATTGATACATGTATGATTGGGGGCAAATGAAATGAATAACAAACTTCTCACAATCGGCCTTTTGGCGGCGTGCCTGATAATGGTATTTCCAGCTTGTGAAAAGTCAAAACAGGCATTTTCATCACAAATCACAGAGGTGTCCACAGAAAACAAGGAGTTATCCACAAATTCTCCGAACAAATCCCCAGAGTTATCCACAGGTACAGCCATGAAAGTAAGACAAGCAGCCCTTGCCGGACAATGGTATTCCGGTCATTCTAAAGACTTGCAGCTCAGTATTGAAAAATACCTTCAGTCATCCCCACAACTGGTGCCATCAGACAGTTCTATTCGCGCCCTCGTCGTGCCCCATGCCGGCCATTTTTGGTCTGGCCCAACAGCCGCCGTGGGTTACCGTGCGTTAAATCCTGCCCAATACCGCCGCATTTTTATTTTATGCCCCAATCATCGCATGCCTGTACACGGGACGGCTTCAGTCAGCGTCGATGCTTTTGAAACACCGCTTGGACAGCTCAAAGTCGATAAATCTGTCATTCGCAGATGGGAAAAACTTGGCGTGATTCGTATCCATGATGCACCGCATACCGAAGAACATGCCATCGAAATTCAGCTGCCGTTTATTCAAACTGTGTTTAAAGACAATCCCCCTGTGATTGTGCCTTTGATTGTCGGCGAAATGACACCCTACGATGTGCAAAGACTTGGAGATGCATTCCGCAATGAACTGAATGACGATGATCTCGTGATTGTCTCTACGGATTTAATGCATTACGGTGAAAATTATGGCTATGTCCCCTTTGGAGCTCCCGTATTGTCACAAATCCGTGCTTATGATGCCCATACCATTTCTGCAATTGCAGCTTTGAACAGCGAAAAGTTTGAAAGCTATGCGCGCCGGACACCGCATGCCGCTTGCGGTCTCAATGCATTGCGCGTTTTTTCTTATGTCTTTGAAAACCGCCAGCTCAAAGGTGTTGAACTGGCCTATGATACATCAGGCAGACGTTCAGAAAATGAAGACATGTCTGTATCTTATGTTGCGATGGCAGTCGTTCCTCAGGAAACAACGATCACAGCAAACCCAAATACCATCCATTTGCCCGAAGCCATGCCCGAACCCGTTCCATTGGCCAAAGTGATTTCATTTGACAGCAATCCAGAGGATTTAGACGGAACAACACCACTTTCAAAACATGAAAAGGATTACGCCTATCAAATTGTACGCCTGGCACTGGAAGCCGCTGTTGATGAGCAGGAAATCACCCCTTATGATGTTGATGAAAATGTCTATGGCTCTATGCCTGAAATCTTTCAACAATCTTACGGTGTTTTTGTCACCTTGAACAATATCAACGGCAATCTGCGCGGCTGTATTGGCAATATTCTTCCCGTTGCCCCCTTAGCCCAAAGCCTTTGGGGACGTGCTCAAGACGCAGCCCTGAACGATCCGCGCTTCGATCCTGTTACACCAGAAGAATTCGCTACACTTGTTTTTGAGATTTCAATATTGACACCGCCACGCCCCATCGAAAGCCTTAAAGAAATTGTCATCGGCAAACATGGCATTATTTTTAAGAAAGGTCCCTGGACATCGGTATTTTTGCCCCAAGTTGCCCCCGAACAAGGCTGGAACTTAGAACAGACCCTAAATGCATTGGCGCGTAAAGCCGGATTACCCCCCAACGCCTGGCGCGAAGGCGCATCCTTCTCTGTTTTCGAAGCCCAAGTATTCTAAAAAGGCATCCCCATAGTCTTTCGGGGCAAAGCCCCAAACCTCGCCGGGGCTTTGCCCCGGACCCCACCAAAGGGGCTCAAGCCCCTTTGGAATCCCGCAATATAAGGCGGTTTTCTTAGGTGAGCCGAGTACTGATGACTGACGTTTAGGGGCAAAATGGAACCTTGTATTCCGCTTTGGTGAACTGAACAATGCGTGCATGCTACTGTTTTTTGCCGGCAGTTGGATGCAAACTTGAGTTTGCTGTGATGAGCGCAGCGAATCAATCAACCCTCTCCTTTTGGGAGAGGGCAACCGCAAAGCAGCATGGGGTGAGATACCGTGGTTTTAGTCAATTTGTTTTTGCTTATGAAACGAATCCATTGAAAGCGTTGCTGTCTCTCCAGATCGCATACGCAACAAGCGTAATTTTACGCATTACAGCCCCCAATGCACATGCCTTGCTTTTACCC
>JAGBXG010000091.1 GCA_017629415.1 Pseudomonadota bacterium
CCCCCCCCCCCCCGGGGGGTAGACGGTTTTTGGCGCAGAAAATCGGGTGGTTGGGGGCTTGGCCCCCCCAAAACAGATATGAAGAAATATTGACGATAAAAAAGCATTTGGCATTTATGAATGTGTGATTAGATATTTTAAGGTTGTCCGGTTTCCGGATGTCATCAGAGAATTATTTGGGGTTTGAAATATGGAAAAAGTAAGTGTTTTGCTGATCGCTTCACAAATGCCGCAGCAGGAATTGGGTTTGATTGCACAACTTTTGCAATCTCAGGGATATCGCCAACAGCCCATGGAAAAACGGCAAGCAGCTGTACTCGTCTTTGCCACCGAGGATGCCACCAATTCCGTCGGCCTCAAGTTTTATCAAGAAATTGGTGCCCTTCGCCTGGAACTCAAAGGCGAGATGTCGCATAAAATCGGCGCTGCATTGGGGCAATATATGGAAACATTGACGCCAGAACGCCTCGAAGAACTGTTTGATATGGCCCAATCCGATATGGAACGCCGTATTTACGCCATTCTGATGGTACTTTCATATATCGATGCGACAGCGGCCATGGCTGCCATGCGCACCAAATATTTTGACGAAGCAACGGATGCCACCCGCGAAGGTGTCGTTCAAGGGTTGGCCTTTTTGGAAACGCCGGATGTCGGCACCGCACTTGAAGCCATTGAACGTGCGCATCGCGGCACACACGTGGCCACATTGGCACGCCGTGCCATTGACGGTTTATGTGAACGCGGCCTCATTCGCGAATCGGTGGAATCGTTCAAAGCCAAAATTGAAAGCTTGCTGGAAACAAATCCCAAGGCAGCACTTGAAAAACTTGAAAAATATTGTGAAACAGCACCGGCTCCTGAACTCCGCGCCCTGCATGCCCGTGCCTTGCGTTTGCTTGGGCGTTTAGATGATGCCGGCGATTTATTGGCCACCATTTCCATCGCTGAACCCGATGCCGTGGAAGCCTTCTGCGAACGTGCCCTCATGCGAGAAGCTGCTGGATTTTCAATGCAGGCCATGAATGATGTTCAGGCAGCTTTGGCGTGCGATCCCGATTGCGCGTTGGCAACAGAAATTTATGAACGCCTTTCGCTTGTCCTCAATCAGGCTGAATCCACGCCGGAACAAAAAATCGAAGACTTTACGCGAGCTTTGGCAGCATCGCCCAATGATGTCAACTTGCTTTGCCAGCGTGCGGAATGTTGGCTCGACCTGAAAAAGAGCGATGAAGCCATCAAAGACCTCGTCGCAGCCCAAAATGCCGCCCCCAATGATCCCAGACTTCCCATGCTGCTTGCCGAAGCTTATCTCGTCATCCGACATTTGGGTTGTGCATTGGATCAGGCCACCAAAGCCCAAAAGAATCATGTGGCTGTACACGAAATCCCGGCTTGGCTCCTCAAACCGCGCGTATTTTTGGCCATGAATCTGCCCGAACGGGCCATAAGTGCCATTCATGAAATACCTGCTGAATTGCGCGATGACCCCATGATTGTCTTATGCACAGGCATCATCCATGAAATGCTCAAACAAACGGACGAAGCTTCCGCCTGTTATGCTGCCTGTGGACAATCCATCACACGCCTGTTTGCTGTACTCAGACCTCATCTGTACACCGATTTGCCGCTGCTTCGCACGGCTTTGGGCGGAAACTTACCCCTGTCCGGTGCCGCCCCCACTTCACCGCTCGGCGATGAACCTGCAGATCCTTTCTTCAAACGCTGTGATACCTGCGGCGCTTTGACGATGAAACGACGGACTTATTGCAAGGAATGTTCAAATGGGACGTTTTTTACCTAAAGTCATTGCTGTCACCGCGTTTTTGGCCGGTATCGGCGTGGGCATGGTCTGGAATTCAGGAAGCTATGCCCAAAAAAATACGCGCGAACCTTACGCCAAACTCGATACATTCGCTGAAGTGCTGCACGTCGTGGAACGGTATTATGTCGATGATGTCAACCGCGAAGCCATGATTGACGGCGCCATTGAAGGTATGATTCGCGCCCTGGATCCCCATTCGCATTTTTTAACCGCCGCCGATCGCAAAGCCTTTGAACAACGTACCGGCGGACAATTTGTCGGCATCGGCGTCGAAATCGGTATCCGAAATGATGAATTGCGCATTTTGACCGCCTTTCATGGCGGTCCGGCACAAAAAGCCGGCCTCCGTTCTGGGGATACCATTCTGGCCATCGATGGCAAAGATGTCTCCCAAATGAGCTTGGATACCCTGTTTCATACGTTGCGCGGCGAACCCAATTCAGCCGTACAACTCACGGTGCGACACGCCAATACCATGGGGATGAAATCTTACACCGTTTACCGAAACCTCGTTCAGCTCGATGTGACACATAGCCTGCTCATGGACAACGATATCGGCTACGTCGCCTTGTCCACCTTCGGCGAAGGCGCCGCTAAAAAAGTTCAGGCAGAAATCGACAAAATTGCAAGTTATACTTCAAATGGACTGCAAGGACTCGTGCTCGATTTGCGCAACAACCCCGGCGGATTCCTCAACGAAGGCGTAGCTTTAGCCAATCTGTTCGTGAAATCCGGAGATATCGTCACCACTCGCGGGCGTAACGAAGTCCTGATGCGTTCCTACAGTGCCTCACGTTCGGGATATGAATATGATATGCCTTTGGCCGTCCTTATCGACGAAGGCTCCGCCTCTGCCTCCGAAATCGTTGCCGGCGCCCTCCAGGATCACAAACGCGCCGTCATCGTCGGCGTCACATCCTTCGGAAAAGCCAGCATCCAAAATATGTACAAATTACACGATGGCTCATCCCTTAAACTGACCATCGGCAGATATTACACACCGTCGGGAAAATGTATCCAAGCTCAAGGTATTGTCCCTGATATCGTCGTCGAAAAACAACATGACATGGGAGAAACCCACCCCATCGTCCGAGAAAAAGACCTCGAACATGCCCTCAAAGCCCACCCTGACAAACCTCATGCAGCGCCATCCGCTCCCCCTGAAAACCCAGCAGCATCCAACAATCTCGCCGCCCCCCCAGCACAAGCCACAACAAAAGAAAACGCAGAATCAACACCACACACCGAACAAAATTCAACACCAGAACAGTCTATTTTACAAAATTCAGATTTCCAGGATACCCAATCTGCACCTCAGCAGCACCCACTGTACGAAGATCTGCAATTAAATGCAGCCGTAGAATATTTATTAAAGCACCCTAAAAGGGAATAGTTCATGAAAATATCGAAGTTATGACATCGTACCTCCGCACCTTTGCGGCTATCCCGGTTTATTCCTTATATTGACCATTCATGACGACATATTGACCATTCATGACGACAACAAAGACAAAATACTGCCACGGATGTCAGGCAGAACTGAGTTTGAAAGAAAAACGCTGTCCATGCTGCAAACAAAAACAACAAACCGCTTTTGAAGCGTGTTTCTGGGAAAAAGTCCGAAATATCTTTCCCAAAAACTCGCCAACCACCAAAATATTGCTCGCCAGCATCGTGATATATTTTATCATCATTTCGATCGATATCTTGATGCATCCAGATTACGGCTTGCGCAACGTCCTTTTAGAACCGCCCGGAGAACTGATCTATCGCTGGGGGGCCCATTTACGCGGCGAAACAGTATGGTGGCGTTTAATCACTGCCAATTTTGTACATTTTGGCATTATTCATATTATTTTTAATCTCTATGCCCTGCGCTATGTCGCGCCCTATGTCGAACGGATGTTCGGCTCAGCATTGGCACTTGCCTCTTTTGTCGTTTTAGGCACAGGCTCTATGCTCTGCTCCAATCTCATGGGCGATGCCGGCTTGGTTGCCGGCGCAAGCGGCGGTTTGATGGCTTTCATTGGCATGGCAGCAATTGCCGCACACCGTGAACACACCCCTTTGGCCATCGAAGTCCGAAACAGTATGCTCAAATGGGCCGCATTTACCATGGTATTCGGCCTCATAGTCTCCCTCGGCGGCATGGGAATCGATAATATCGCGCATGCATCCGGCTTTATTTTCGGCGCTATCGCAGGCTACATACTGCCCTTACAATCGACAACCGGATTCACGCGTCTGTGGATGATTCGCACCTCACGCTTGGCCCTCATTGCATCTGTTCTCATCGTCGGATTCTCTTTTGCACAAATGGGATCGGCCAGTGAATCAACGAAACACCAGCAACAATGCATTTCTATGCTCAAACTGAAACGGTTTGAAGAAGCCGAACAGCACTGCCAGGCTGCTTATAAAGCCGATAAATCCCAAACCATCTCCTATCATAATTATATATTGGTCAAAATCATACAAAACGATGTCAAAACCGCACAATCCTTATGTATAGAAGGACGAAAACGATTCAAAAATCAAAATTCTCTCAGTTTTGATGCACTTTGCAAATCGATTCATCTTTAAACGTGTATGCATGATTCTTTTGAAGGGGGCCAAGCCCCCTTCGTCGCTATGGGCTGCGCCCATACGCGCCTACCCCCGGCCGGGGCTTTGCCCCGGACCCCATTGGGGTTCGCCCCAAACCACGCCAAGGGACTGAGCTCCTTGGAACCCACAATAGATTTAACGGTTTTGGGAGTTAGTCGGGGACTGATGACTATCATTTTTGGAAAAATAGGGACCTGATTTCCAGTTTTCGTCATTACAGAAACTCGCCAAGGTGATGCATGGCATCTATTGATATGTGTTTGAAATGATTTTAAGAATTTCGTCATCGGATAATTGCGTTTGGTTTGTATATAATTGGGATTTCTTGAACCATGCAAGTGCCGATTTCTTATCACGAAGTTGATGATAGTAGATAAACATAATGGTTTCTGCTAAATCTAATGCACCGTAATTGTAAGCCTCTTTATACCAATAAAGAACGGTTTGAATATCTTGTGTCGTTTGATTGGCTTTTTTTCGGCAGAAATCTCCGATATGACGGGCGGCATCGGCTTTAGGCGATATTTGGCAATAGTATTTAAAGGCATCTTCATAGTTTTTAGAATTAAGAGCTTGGATGCCAGGAAATAAAGAGTTAGATTTGTGTTGAGAATTTTGATACAGTTCGTTCGTTGCGATTGCATCAGAGAGTTCCTGTTTAATTTTAGCATCATAACCAGCAATTAAAGTGCGATCTATCCATTCTCTAGCTTTTTGGAATTGATTATCTTTGAGAAACATATAGAAACATGGTACCACAGCTTCTTTATTGCCACTTTCGAAAGCTAGTTTATAGCAATCTTCTGCTTCTGATAAATATCCTTTATCTTTATACATTTCAGCGCAAGTGATGATAGCTTTTTTGTTTCCGTTTTCGAAAGCTAGTTTATAGCAATTCTCAGCTTTTTGGAAATTGTTTTCATTTTTATACATTTCAGCGCAAGTGATGATAGCTTCTTTGTTTCCGTTTTCGAAAGCTAGTTTATAGCAATTCTTAGCTTTTTGAAACTTTCGATTGTTTTTATACATTTCAGCGCAAGTGATGATAGCTTCTTTGTTTCCGTTTTCGAAAGCTAGTTTATAGCAATTCTCAGCTTTTTGAAACTTTCGATTGTTTTGATACATTTCAGCGCAAGTGATGATAGCTTCTTTGTTTCCGTTTTCGAATGCGATGATGTACCATTCTTCAGCTTTTTGTAAATTATTTTTATTTTGATACATTTTAGCGCAAGTGATGATGGCTTCTTTGTTGCCATTTTGGAATGCGATGATGTACCATTCTTCAGCTTTTTGGAAATTGTTTTCATTTTGATACATTTCAGCGCAAGTGATGGTGGCATCTGTGATACCTGCATCGAATGCCTTTTCATACCATTCTTCTGCTTTGCTGAATTCGTACTCTTTTTTATACATATTTGCGCATGTCAGAGCTGCATCTGTGATGCCTGCATCGAATGCCTTTTCATACCATTCTTCTGCTTTGCTGAATTTGTACTCTTTTTTATACATATTTGCGCATGTCAGAGCTGCATCTGTGATGTCTGTTTTGAACGCAGTTTGATACCATTTTTCTGCTTTATCAAATTTGTTCATTGCTTGGTACATCTCTGCATATGTCAGAGCTGCTTCTTTTATGCCTGCATTGAACGCAATTTGATACCATTCCTCTACTTTATCGCTATTAAAATTAATGAACATCTTTGGACATTGCTCATAAGCGGGTATAAAACCGGCAGTAAAAGCATTGTAGAACCAAACTTCTGCTAAAAAGTACTGGTTGATTTCTTGGTAAGCTATTGCCAGGTGTTGTCCTGCTTCAGCACATCC
>JAGBXG010000092.1 GCA_017629415.1 Pseudomonadota bacterium
CTGCCTAACACTGATATGGGCTTTAAAAAAACGCGGACTTCCCCTGCTGCCGTGTTTGTTCGGCGCATTCGGCACGTTGATTGTATTTGCCGAAATCCCGTACGCACAAATCTTTATCGGCTTAACAGCTATTGCCCTGCTCTGCCTCTATGACTATCACCCGCGAGAAGTCCACGAAGCCGTTGATGCCGACATACCATGGCGTCGGCGTTATCTGACGGCATCCGCCATTTGCATCGCCATCTGCCTGACCGCATGTTTTGTTCCAAATCACAATTGGATATCTGCACATCCTCACGCCTTGGCGCGTTTCGAAATGCATGCCCATGTACATGATGACAAACATACACAAAGCATGACTGTACAAATCTTGGACGAATCCCAACACATTCCCCAAGAAGTCGTACATACTTCGAACAAAATACAGCATGACCCTCACGCAGAAACAGAACATCCCCCTGTTTTGCACAAGCATACCCTTGAACACGATCATACAGTCTATCTTTGGACACGCCTGCCGTTTCTCTTGATTTTTATGCTTTGCGGTCTCACATACCTGCTTCGGCTCGGACCACGCCAGCTGTTTGAAACAGCCATGGGCAAACATCATCACGATCACGGATGATAAAAAAAGGAACAATCATGGGGAAACTCATCGCCGATAAATTTCAAGCATGGAAAGACGCATGCAATGCACGTTTTGATCAGCTCAAAAAAAACGAAGAAACCCTCAATCGCATTTTTATCGATATTTATGGCTTGCAAGATGAACTGACCCCTGAAGTGGAAGAAAAAGCCGTTACCGTCAAAAAAGCTGATTTGACTCGCGAAATCAAAAGCCTGATCTCGTATGCCGTAGGATGCATGTTTGGCCGATATACGCTGGATAAAGAAGGATTATGCTATGCCGGCGGTGACATTGAGGAGCAGTTTGTTCTGGTAGATTTTCCCAAAAAAAGCCCATCATATCCCCTGAAACCACGCTATTATCTGAAAGAAATCGCAAACTTTGGCGATTTATCCTCTCACTTCGGTGCCGAAGCCGATAACATTATTCCCATCACCGATGAGGCTTATTTTTCAGAGGATATCGTCACACGTTTCATTGAATTTATCCGCATCGCATACGGCGAAGACACACTGAGAGACAATCTCAAGTTCATTGCAGATGGACTGGGGGGGAAAGGCACTGCCCAGGAAATCATCCGCAACTATTTTGTCAATGATTTCTATGCCGATCATCTGAAAACCTATCAAAAACGTCCCATTTACTGGCTTTTCAGCTCAGGTAAAAATCATAGTTTTCAATGCTTGATTTATATCCATCGCTATCATCCCCATATCGTCGCCAACATTTGCTCACAATATATTCATCCGCTTCAGACATGCTATTCAAATGCCATCACCAAGCTGGAATCAAGCCTGTCAGAAAACTCAGACTGCGATACACTCCAGCTTAAAAAACAACTCAAAAAACGACAAACTCAAGCCAGCGAACTTCAAAAATATGAAGCTAAGCTTAAAGCTTATGCCCAGCAAAAGATTGTTTTGGACCTGGATGACGGTATCAAAGTCAACTATGGCAAATTTGACGATATTCTAGCGCCTGTCAAATAGTTCCCCCCCCATCATGTGTTGGCACTTATTCCCAAACAACAAAAAATAAAATAGCCACGGCATACGCAAAGTCGCCAATGACTTACGAAACGATAAGTTACGGAATGTGGAATGGGATATGGGGTTCCGTTTCGCCCCAAACACAAGGCGTACCCGGCTAACCTACGAAAAACATCAAATCCATGGTGAGTTCCAAGGCACTGATCCCCTTGACGGGGTTTGGAACAGAGCCCCAAAAAGAACTTTGCAAACACCGGGGGTTGAGATTGAGTCCTACAAGAACGTAGATAAATCAAAAAATGTAAGGTAACATAGTTTAATTGTGTTTTGAGTTACCATGACATGACAGTTTTAGAGGAAAAATAATGCAACACCGAATCCAATTATTATGCGGACTTGCGATTTTGCTCCTTATGGGATGCGAAGACAACAGCACAGCAAATGGACAAGACCCATCGGGAACCGAAGAATGTCAGACGACAGAAGTCAAATGCGGCGAATCCTGTATCAATCTCGAAAATATGCACTGGATTTCCTGCGGCACTTGCGCCGAAGGCTATAAAGACGCCGACAACAATGCCGAAAATGGCTGTGAAACTGAATTTACAGATGACAGCAATGGCGATGAAAACGGCAACGGCAACGAAAATGGCAATACCACACCCGAAGACTGTACCAAAGATGAAGTCAAATGCGGTGAAACATGTATCAAACTCTCTGAAATGAACTGGTCTTCCTGTGAAACCTGTACTGAAGGCTATGTCGATGCCGACGGCATCACATCCAATGGCTGCGAATCTGCAGCAAGCGGCCAATGCCATGAAAATACCATTTGGTGCGGCAAATCCTGCGTCAATCTCTCTGAAATGAACTGGTCTTCCTGTGACACCTGTGCCGAAGGCTTTGAAGACAAAGACGGCAATGCTGAAAACGGCTGCGAAGTCGAATCTTCTCCCGAAAATCCCCCTGCCGGATGCACCGACGGCCTCACTTCATGCGGCGAAGCCTGCGTCAATCTTGCAGAACTTCATTGGACTTCATGCGGCACCTGTGCCGAAGGCTTTGAAGA
>JAGBXG010000093.1 GCA_017629415.1 Pseudomonadota bacterium
ACGACGGCTAGGCATATTCTCTCTCCTTCTAGCTGAGTTAAACGTTCCAACCATTGGAAATCGTTTAACGACACTTTATGTCCCCCCATGAACAACACGTTCATGGGGAAACGGCTCAAACACAAATGAATTATTATTCGGAAACATCACCGCCAGCAGCCATCTGACCAATACGGAAGATGACGAATTCAGCGGGCTTCACGGGGCAGATACCGACTTCGCAGACCAGCTGGCCAGCATCGATAACTTCGGGGGGATTGGTTTCTTCATCGCACTTAACATAGAAGGCCTGTTCCGGGGTCTGACCCAAGAAAGCGCCTGTACGCCAAATACGAAGGAGGAAAGCGGTAATGGTACGTTCAACACGTTTCCAGAGTCTCTGATCGTTCGGTTCAAAGACGACCCATTGCGTACCGTTTTCGATGGACTGTTCGACCATGTTGAACAGACGACGAACGTTGACATAACGCCACGAAGGATCGCTGGAGATGGTGCGAGCACCCCAAACGCGGATACCGCGATTGCGGAAATAACGAATGCAGTTAATGCCTTTCGGGTTGAGGATATCTTGTTCACCCTTGGTGACATTATATTTCAAGCCGAGAGCACCACGAACGAGTTCGTTTGCAGGAGCTTTGTGAACACCGCGTTCACTGTCGCTGCGAGCATAGATACCAGCCATATAGCCCGATGGCGGCTGATAAATGTTGCCCTTCTGAGGATCATAAACTTCGATCCAGGGGAAGTAGTAGGCACCGTATTTGGAATCACGGGGCTTGGGAAGTCTGTCAACACCACCCTTCTCGATCGTTTCGGGGCTATCGAGAATGGCAAAGCGATATTTCATGTTTTCGCAGTGGCTGAGAAGAGCATCCTGAATGGCAGGATCCGTCTGGCCAGGAGCGCAAACGAGCGAAATGTCATCGATTTCTTCGAGGAGCTTGAGACCGCTACGGGCACCAGGACCATTGTCCTTACCAATGTAGAGAGCAGCCTTGCTGGCGATTTTTTCACCATCAGGATCAACGCTCGCTTCAGCATCCCACTGACCAACGTTCACGACATAAGCGCGACCGCCGCCATTGTTAAAGAAACCATAAACTGCGTGAGCAAGATACTCACTGTTCTGGAAATCACCAAAGTTCTTCGTGAACTGGCTCCAGTTTGTGCAGAGGATCGGTTCATTCACCGGTCCAACCGAGCACTCACCCAAGAATGCCAGTGTATTCGTGCCCGCTGCCTCGATGGGCTTTGTGCCACGATCAACTTCTTCAACATAAACACCTGGTGACAAATACGTCGACGCCATGAGATCTCCTGATTACTTTCCGGTGTTGAACACTGGGTTGTCAGTCAAAACAGAGGACCATCCCCTGCTTCTTATTTTCGTTCTGGGCTCTATGCCCTAGAATACTATATCATCTTCGGCCTTGTCCCGAAAGCTTCATCGAACGATCAAACGTTCTACGAATCGGGTCACTGCGGCGATCACTGTCTAAGTATGTCCAGACACAGAACTGTGCCGCCGGCCGAACTTTTTCCCCCATGCTGCGCCAAAATGACATCGTTTCCTCATAACCGAATTTCGTTTCCTCAACCGGTCGCAGTGCAATAATTTCGCGCTGACGGAACGAATATCCCTGAAGCAACCCTTCGCCTATCTCGGGATGTTCATAAAACACCTTGATAGCAAGCGCAAGCAACACATGCTCTTCCTGGGGTGTTTTACCCCATGCTGAAACTGTATAATACAACTTTAGCAAAAGCGAGGGATCCACAGAATACTCAACGATCTCACCCGACTCTTCATTAACGCTCATCAACTTCTGACCGCGTTCACGAACAATGGGGTCAATACACACCGCACTCAGAAATAGCGACAACGCTGGCAGCTTCTTAATATTCTCTTCCGTCGGAATCGTCGTATACAGCTCAACATCTTTATAGCCAGCATTTTTAAGACTGGACTCAAGAAGTTTCTGCAACGTCGTACTCACGTCTTTGATAATCTCGAACTGACCCACGTGCTTCTCCCTAGAGCGGAATCCATCTTTTATAGATGGTTTGTGTACCTGCCTAAGCTCTTCATGTGGTAACTCACACAACCCAAACTGTCAACGAATTTTACCGAAAAATCCTTTAGATGACTTCCCGAATGGACCTCACATGAGGTTCAAAATCCTCACACGAAGCATATTCAGGTTAAGTGCAACAGACATACCAACTCAAAAAAATTATTATACGAATTAGAAATTAATAATTTAATGAATAAATTCAAATGTTTAGCAGAATTACGCAGATGAATTTTGCGTTTATGGACGCTTTATTTGCTCAAAACTGGTCTACAGACCCCAGTTACATCCTTGCTCACTTCTTCAAATGCAGGGTTCTAAATACCCCAGTTTATTTTTATATTCTCTATTTCCTTCCTATCACTTTATCCATCTCTCTCATGGTTATGCCTATCCACATTCGGCATTTGCTTTAAGAAATGTTCATTTTTTAATCACATTTCAGCTTGTTTTGTTTTTAAGCAGATATCAGCTTGTTTTGCGCTCATTCGTATTTTCATCATTCATTATGCATGGCTGTACGCCATACATCACAAACATAGGCTTGACCCCATAATTTCTTATTCATTGTGGATCATTGCAACACAAAGCGGTCATTATACCCCATGCTAAATTTTTACAGATAGCAATCATCCTCCAGTTGCTGCGGCAGACAGGGTCAGACGTCCCCAATTTTATGTTCGTCTATTTCTGCATGAGCCTTTACAAGGTTCCATTCATGCGAACCGGGGACTTCTGTCTACATTTAAAGAAGGATCCACTTGAGGGACTCCTCCAAAAGGCGTTGCGTATTGCCGCTTGGGCGGCAATAGCACGCCGATGGCCGTATGCGCTGCAGGCGCATAGGCCATCTTTATCGCGTATTGGGGCTAAAAGCCCCAAAGCGAAAACCCTATTCATTATATGATTGGTTTGATTTCATTTTAAACATGGAATGTGTTTTATTCTTACTTATTATACCATAATTTTTGTATTCTTTTGAATTTTATTAGTCCATATGCTGTGTTTGAATTTCTGTTTTTTCGTTTTCCTCATCTTCAAGGCGTTTTTTTTCGCGATTTTTTTCACGCAAATATTCCGTGTAGTTGTCGAGCCAAATTTTTCGATCGTCATTGGTGTCGACAGGGGAGAAAAATTCAGGAATCCAATTGTGGGCCGAGATGACGTCTGCCGGTGAGATGTATCCATTTTCGGCCAGTACTTTAAGGATGTATTTGAGTCGTTTGTTCCACCAGCGTCCGTCTTGCGGGAAGCCTGTTTTGTAGAATCTTGCGCCTTTTGACGGCGAAACTTTAAGTGAAGCCAAGAAAGCGCCTTCAAGTGGCGTCAATTCGGCGGGAGTTTTGTCAAAATAGAAGTGTGCGGCATTTTTGATGCCATAGATGTCTGGGCCGAATTCAATGACGTTAAGGTAGAGTTCGAAGATTCGCGATTTGGGTACAACGGTCTCCATGCGCCATGCGGTGAAAGCCTCTTCGAGTTTTCTGGCGAGGTTTTTCGACCGTGTCAAGAACAAATTTTTGGTGAGCTGCTGTGATATGGTGGAACCGCCGTAGACATAGCTTCTTTGGTTGAGAT
>JAGBXG010000094.1 GCA_017629415.1 Pseudomonadota bacterium
GCCCCCAAAAGATGTTGTGAAACCTATTCATAGACAATGTATGATGTTGTCTCTGTCAATTTCGTGACGCCGTCAATCACTAATACAGGTTCACTCAAACCATGTTTATGAGGCAAACAAACATAATTGCTCAAATCTGGGAATATATAATGGAAGGTACAATAATGCTTACCTGCTGGCAGTTTGATCCTATCGCCCCCCGTCATGAATTCGATATTCTCACCGCAATCGGCACAAGCTGTATTGATACTTGCCAGAGCGGTATGAGGCCATTGATCAACTGGCAAGTTCAGATCGGATGTGCAAATCATGGCAACGAGCATATCATCAAGCCCTTCAGCATTCTCTAACCATGAGCTCCCTTTCAAAATACGGCTATATCCAATGACCGTATTATCTGCATTTTTCGTGACATGCTGAATATTGCACCATGCACTGGGGATACATTGTTCGGCCGTTGTGCTGCAAATGGGAGTTTGAGCATTGCACGCATCGAAAATCGTCCATTTCCCAGAATCACAAAGCTCCAAACCTTCTTCGGTACAGCGTGTTGAACCTTCTTCACATTCGCGAGACGCGTCAATTCTTGTACATTCAGACAAATCGAAAAGACATGTACTGGGATGGCATTTGAGAATACCACCTGAATAGGTTTTGGGATCATAATCCACACAGCTCGTAACAAGCCATTCGCTGCCATCGCAGTCTTCAGTAACGGCTTGATCGATTTTGCCATCTCCACAGAACTCGCAGCTGTCGGTCAAAATGGATTTGCAGTCGTTCGAGCATTTGAGTGTCCCGGCGGCATAGCTCATACCCAACGCACTTTGACATGTTTGGCTTTCAAAGTTTGTACCGTCACAGGCTTCGCCAGGCTCTACCATACCATTGCCGCAGACCGCAGGCTGATGTTTGACACATTCAGAGGTATCGATCGAACAAGTGGATGAACATTTCAAATCACCGCTGGCATAAATCGAAGCATAAGCTGCACATGTCGTGACATTTTCTTTGTAGACATTATCATCGCAGTCTTCTCCGGCATCAAGTTCATGATTGCCGCACGTGTCAGCGGCGGTGCATGTGCCATTATCAAACCCTGTGCAGGTGTCATTACAACGCGGTGTGCCTTCGGAGCCAAGACCGACCTGAAGCCCACAGGTTTGACCGTTAAGCATAACACCATCGCAAGCTTCACCGGGATCCAACGCACCGTTACCGCAGGTTTGCGGCGCTGAACAGCCCGACGTATCAATACCTGAACATGTGCTGTTACATCTCAATGTACCCACCGAACCTTCGCCAACTTCACTGGCACATGTTCTGCCAGCAAGACTGGTGAGATCACAGATTTCATGGTTTTCAATCAAACCGTTGCCGCAATAAGCCACAGGTTTGCAATCTGAAATATCATAAAACATACAGTTAGAACTGCATTTCAATGTGCCTTCCGCATGCCGGCCTAAAATCATAGAGCACGTTTTGTCGCCGAGTTTGCTGCCATCACAAACTTCACCGATTTCTGTATCGATTTTATCATTGCCGCACAATGTTGCCGCAGAACACCCCGAAAGATTGAGGTAGGAGCAGTCTGCACTGCAGGTCACAATTCCAACGGAACCTGTCCCCACAGAATTGACACATGTTTTGCCGTTTAAAATCGTGCCATCACAGACTTCACCTGCATCCAATTTGGCATTCCCGCACTGAGTCAGAGGTGAACAGGCTGAGGTGTCAAATCCGGAACATGATGCATTGCATTTCAAAGTTCCTGTACTGCCAGAACCGACAAGGGTTGCACATGTTTCATCGCTCAACCTTGTCCCGTCACAGGCTTCGCCAGCATCAACAATACCATTGCCACAGGAAGATGGAGCCGTGCATTCTGAAATATCAAAATTCGCACAGTTCGCGGCACATTTGAGCGTTCCAGAACTCCCGGTACCGACAACGGAAACACATGTCCTGCCTTTTAAATCATTGCCATCGCAAACATCATTGCCATCCGCAATATGATTGCCGCATGTCGATGGTGCTGAACACATGGATTTATCGATTTCACATTGTACGGTACAATTCAGCTGACCGCTCGAACCGCCGCCGACAAGACTGGCACAGGTCGATGTGCCAAAATCTTTGCCATCGCAGCTTTCCCCTGCTTCACGAATACCGTTGCCGCAAACAGAAGCATTCGAACATTCGCTGATATCATAACCAGAGCAGTTTGACGTACATGCCAATGTTCCGATTGAACCATAGCCCACGACTGATCCGCATGTCACACCCGCAGGAACACTGCCATCACAAACCTCACCTTCATCTAAAACGTTTTTGCCACATGTTTTTGCCGGCGTACAAAGCAAAGTATCGATCTTGCCGCAGTTTTCAGCACAAATCAGCTGTCCAGTAGAACCTTCACCAACAAGCGAAGCACATGTTTTATCGCCAAATAACTGCGTATCACAAACTTCACCGACATCTAAAACGCTGTTGCCACATAACTCCGGTTTTGAACAGTCATCAGTTATCAGCCTCATGCAGTCAGGTGTACAACGCAACATACCCTCAGAACCCAAACCTAAAATACTAGCGCATGTATGATCACTTAACCGTGTACCATCACAAAGCTCGCCCGGTTCTACAATGCCATTTCCACATTTGCCCTGAACTTTAGATTCGCAACCATCTGAAATATCGTGATTGGCATCTTCCCAGCCATATTCACAGTCAGGCACACACTTGCCGCGGATGCAGTCAGAATAGGTGATATGAAGTCGGAAATCTTCCACAGGACAAGTCTGAAAACATCCGCCACAATGATGCCAATTCGAGGCAATATCTACGCATTCAAGTGTTTCCGCAGATTCACACGACTGAAGCTCATCAGGACAATCGCTGGAACAAACTCCATTCACACACGCCTGACCAGGCTTACAAGCATTACCGCAGGCACCGCAATGCGACGGATTGGATTTAGGATCAATACATCCGGACTCACAGCAAAGACCGCTGCAAAACTGCTCATTGGCCTTGCAAATGCAAATACCGTTCACACAGGTTTCATAGATGCTGCAAACACTCTGAGAAACACCGCATGAACTGTCAATATTCGGATAGCAAATTCCATCGCCACATGATTCTGTAATATCGCAATAGAAGGCTTGGTTTTCGTAATAGCAAGTCTGAACCTCCTCTTCAGGCCGGGTCACTTTGGAAGCACATCCGGCAGCCGTCAAAAGACTCGCAATAACTATCAACAATAAAGCTTTTTTCATCATCAGGCACTCCGAGAAAAACCAAAAAACATCATCAGTTTAACGATTTTTATCCATTTGTGCCAAATCTCTATCTTAAAAGTCCAAATTACCCCACAAAAACACAAATCACCGACGAAGTAGTACGCTACAGGAAAAAGGAATCTCCGAACAATGCCTTTTTAGATGAAGGGGGCCAAGCCCCCTACGCCGC
>JAGBXG010000011.1 GCA_017629415.1 Pseudomonadota bacterium
ACCTGACGAAAGAAGAAGCCATTTGCAAAGTCAACCCCGAACGCTTCGAAGAACTCCTCTTCCCGCAAATCGAACCGGCTGACCGCAAAGCTGCTACCGTTATCGCCAAGGGTTCCGCTGCATCCCCCGGCGCTGCTTGCGGTAAAGTTTGCTTCACCCAGGACGAAGCTCTCGAACTCAAAGCCAACGGCGAGGACGTCATTCTCGTCACCGTCATGACGAGCCAGGAAGACGTCAAGGGTATGAAAGCCTCCAAGGGTATTTTGACCACGACGGGTACGAAAGTTTCCCACGCCGCCATTATGGCCACCGCATGGGGTATCCCCGCTGTCGTCGGCGCCAGCGAAGTCGAAATCAACAAGGCTGACGAATGCTTCACATGCAATGGTTACACCATTAAACGTGGCGATTACATCACCATCAGCGGCACCACCGGCGAAGTTTACCTCGGCAAAGTCCCCATGACCGTTCCCTCCAAGCTCGAACCCGCTGCCCAGAACATCCTTGACTGGTGCAACGAAATCAAGAGCCTCGACGTTCGCGCCAACGCTGAAGCCGCTGAAACCAAGCCCGCTTATGATAAGGGTGCCCGTGGTATCGGTCTCTTCCGTACAGAACACATGTTCCTCGGCGATCGCCTCCCCTACATCCAGGAAGTTCTCTTCGGCAAAGATGCTGCCAAGAAAGAAGCTGCCCTCGAAGCCATCTATGAATTCTCCAAAGCTGACTTCAAACACAGCCTCGATGTCATGGACGGCCACGGCGTGACCATCCGTCTCCTCGACGCTCCTCTCCACGAATTCTTCCCCCACAACAGTGGTATGAAACAGGAAGAAAACCCCATGCTCGGACACCGCTCCGTCCGTATGGCCATCACCAACCCCGAAATTCCTGAAATGCAGATCAAGGCCGTCCTCGACGCAGCCGCCGAACTCATCAAGGAAGGCAAAAAACCGATGCCCGAAATCGAGATTCCTCTCGTGATCATCGCTCCGGAAGTTGCCGCTATCCGCAAGATCGCCGTCAAAGTTGCCGCCGACGCCAAGAAACGTCACGGCTTCGCAGTGCCCTATGCACTCGGCATGATGGTCGAAACACCCGCCGCCGCTATCAGCGCCTCCGAAACCGTTCCCGCCCTCAAAGCCAAGGAAGCCGGTTACGACGATGACTGCCACCCCAGCTACGGCTTCGCCTCCTTCGGCACCAACGACCTCACCCAGACGACGCTCGCTATCAGCCGCGACGACGCAGACCGCTTCCTGCCCCTCTACGTCGACAAAGACTTCTTCGAACGTCATCCGTTCATCTCCATTCACCCCGCCGTCGAAAAAATGGTTCGCACGTTCGTCAATGACGCTCGCGCCATCGATCCTTCGTTCGAAATCTTCATCTGCGGCGAACACGGCGGCGATGTCTACACCATCGGTCGTCTCCACGAAATCGGCCTCTCCGGCGTTTCCATGAGCCCCGGTAAAGTCTATCGTTCCATCATCAAGGCCGCTCAGTGCCAGGTTAAGAATCCCCGCAAACCTATCCCCCACCGCGGTTAATTCTGACGCCGTAGCACACGGCTGAAACCTAAAAATCCTCGTCACTTGGCGAGGATTTTTTTTGCTTTTTAAATCTCGCTATCGGCTGCGCCGATACGCTTCGTATTGCCGGTCTATGCGCCATAAGCGCATACGACCGGCTTTTTTTCTTGGGGCATCCCCCCAGGCCACGCCAAGGGGCACTATCCTTTGAAATCCCCCAATCTGAGCCGTCTGGAATGATTCAATGATTCCTTTGCTTTTTATTCTTTTTTGTGAATAATTAATATGTTGTGCACCATGCACGATAGATATGTGAAAACGTGATTTATTTCTCTACTTGCTACGGAAAATGCTAAAGGAGACCACATGAGAATAGATAAAGCAAACGTTTTACCCTGTGGAAGCGTTCCGTTCTATAACACGAGTTTAACGACACACACAGGATTTGAGCCAATTTGCGTGCCTTATTGTGGAGAAGACCTCGTTGGTATTGTGGAGTCTGCAACTTCAATCTTGATTCGTGTCAGATTGGGTGGTTATCCTCAAACTGCCGTTTTAGAACATAGGGCGTCAGCATCCCCTTTATGGAGTTATGGACGTTTTATGCGAGAACGACGCGGCTATTTGGTCATCAACGATAAAGACTTAAATTTACCACATGTCATACCGAGCCTGCAAAGAGATGACAATGGACAAGTTATGCTGTCTGAGTCTGGTAAAAATGTAGCCATTGCTCTCATGAAAAGACTTTATGAACTTTATCATGAGCCGCTTAAGTCTCAAGACCAAAACTGCGATGCATTATCTGTAGATACGCAGATGGCTGTATCGCGTTGTTTTCGAGATGTGAGAACACCGCTTGTTCAAGAAATTCCGCATATTCAAAAAAGATGTAAGGATAAATATAGAGCTGAATTTGCGACATTGATTAAAATTCGTGCAGATTTAAAGAAACGTTTCAAGTTGAAAGAACTTTCCGAAGAAGCATATAAATCTGCACGTAAGGAGCTGAACCTTCAAATAGAAGCATTAAGAAAACAAGAACGAATGGCGATGAGGTCAGAAGTTGAGCATTATCTTCAAACTTCGTTTGGAATCATGCCCAATGAGGCTTGGCGATATGCTGAGGGCTTATCTGAGTGCAAGTAAACAACATAGAGAAGCAACATGTGGGGTTTGTGTCAAACCCCACAAAGGGCATCACCCTGCAATGCCGCTATAACCTGATCATTTTTTTATATTTTTCGCATTTTATGATTGCTTATTTTTTTTTTTTTTTATGATTGGCAAGATTTTAAGCCATGAGAGGTGGTTTGGAATTCTATTTATAACTTTGGTATTGCTGGTATATCTTGTTTTCATCAATATGAAACAGTGTGTTCAATCACAAGATATCGTTTGTTCGTCGGCAAATGGATCGTCTTACGCTGTTTTTAAATGTAAGGAGCAGAAGTTATGGATAACAATGAACAAAGAAATCCTGAATGGGCTTTAGCTATATTAAATAGAGTATATGATAAGGCTTTGTATGGATTTGAACCCGTCGAGGAAATGGCTCAAGAATATTTAAGGAGATATAGAACTGTTGAAGATGCGGCCAAAGCGATGATTCGCAATCAATTGATCAAGACGACGGTTTCTGGCTCTCTTTCGGGGCTTGGTGGTTTTGCAGTGATGTTGGCTTCGGTGCCGGCAAACATAGCCCATGTCACCTACGTGCAAATTCGTATGTTAGCATGTTTGGCTTATATGGGCGGCTATGATCCTCGCAGTGATGAAGTTAGAACATTAGTTTTTGCTTGTTGGGCAGGTTTGTCAGTTGGAAGCAAGGTTATAAGACCTGCCGCAATCAAAGTTGGAGAAAAAGTTTTCATTAATCTGATTAAGCATATTCCAGGCAAAGTTTTAAAACAGATTAATCGCATTATAGGCATGAGATTTATCACTAGGTTTGGGAGTAAAGGCGTGATCAATCTAGGCAAAGCTGTCCCATTTGTTGGAGCTGCCATTGGTGGGGGCTTGGATTTTGCGAGTACCAAACTCATAGCCAGACAAGGCTATGCAAATTTTATCGAAAACAATTTTAATGTAGGTGAACACATAGAAGATTTTGAAACTCCAGAATCTTCTGATGTCGAATGATATATCGTAGAGTAAAATGATATTTTATTGCTCTGAATAAATATCTGAATAAATATCTGAATAAATATCTGAATAAATATCTGAGTAAAACTCAAGCGAGACATTGTGAGTCAGTAGCCTCGCACCGGGGGCACGACATATGCAAAGTCACAAATGACTTACGAAGTGGCGGGTTGCAGGAAAGCGGAATGGGATACAGGGTTCCATTTCGCCCTAAAAAGTTTAGCAACCAGTTTCTACCTAACTCACAATAAACGTAAATTCCCATTGTGGATTCCAAGGGGCTTAGTTCTTTGTGGGGGTTGGAGCGGAGCCCCTTTTTTGCTCGACAGAATGGCGTGTTTTCTTGTCAGCTGTGTCATTCCAGTCGGTTACGTGCGGTTGCACGCTCCCTCCTTTCATTCCTTGCTTTCTTGAAATCAAATTCATTCTGCGGCAAAAAACGTTAGTATTTACGAATTGTTAAATTTTCCCAAAGGGAATAAATCATGAAAAGCTTGCAATTCTAGGGATATCATTCATATTTTCTTGAGTTTTTTTGACTCAAGTATTGAGAGGTTTTTCATGGTAAAACATAGAATTTTGGGGATGGTCATTGCGACAGCGTTTGCAAGTATGAGCTGGCAGGCCATGGCGCAGGATGTTTCGGGAGGAAATGCCAAAGCCGGAGCTGTCAAAACGGCCAAGGCTAAGAAAACGGCCCAAAAAGATGCCCAAAGGAGCCAAACTGAAGCAGAACCTTCGACTGCTGGAGCTGAATTGCTGTCGCTCATGAAACAGGCTGCCATTGCGGGTTCACATGGCGGTGAAGAAGCATGGCGCAAAAGCATTTTGAACAAACAAACGACAGGACTGGCACAACGATATATCGACTGGCATGTCCGCTATGATCAGGATATGAGCGGAAAAGCAGAAGATATCATGCCCGGTGCCGTCACCCAATTTCTCGTGTCTTTTCCGTTTGAATGCGCTTCCATGTTTGACTTCGGCCGTCCCTTTGCCCCGGAAAATGGCTTTGATACGTCAAAAGCCACAGATGGCGCGATGTATCCGGCGTTAAACTGGATGATTTATGAAAGCAAAGGCAATACCAGTGCCTTGTGCCCCCAGGAACGCATGGCAAATCCTGGATTTGTGACCCTTTATATGGCAACGCGCCTGATTTCAGACGATGCACAAAAAGCTGTCCTCGAAATGCCCAGTACTACGCCGGTTGTGGCTTGGATAAATGGTAAACGCGTCGTCGAATCGATGGAAAAAGGCCCCGAACCTGCGCCCAAATATGGGGAAAAATGGTCCGTTGATCTGCAAAAAGGCGAAAATATCCTCGTTTTAAAGGTGGCCGCCCTCGAACAACAGCCCGGACTTTATGTCTTTTTCAGCGATGAGAACGGCAAACCAATGAACCTCAAAACAGACTTGAGTACGCCGATTGTTTCCGGAGCTTTGGATGCTGTTCGCCCTGCCCATCCTGAGCCTTCTGTGCTGATGACCATGCTGCGCGATAACTCGGTTTCCATTGCCGACCGTGCCCTGATTGCACGAGAAATCTTAGCGCCCGATGAAGCCGAACGTAAAATCAATGATTTGCTGTTTGCCGATATCGAAAAAACTGCTGCTTTAAGTGCCGAAGAACTTGAAATTGCCATTCTGGCGCTTGATGACGCCGGCAAAAGCATGCAAATCCTCAAAAAAGCCATCCCGCGCTTTGCCAATGATCCGCGCATGACTCTGCTGTACGCACGACAAATGCTGCTCACCAGCGAAGAACAAGGCGATACCGGTATTCGATTTGCCGATGAATGGCCTCAAATTAAGAAAATGGTCGAAAACCTTCAGGCACCTGTCATCAACGGCATTTCTTATGAACCGCTGAAACGCAAAATTCTGGCTTTGGCCGAATTGAACGGCCAGCAAGCCATGACTGCACTCCAATCGATGGATTTAGATTCATGTCCTGCCTGTGAAACATACCTGGGTTCGCTCGTCATGGGCAGCATGACCGACAGAGGACAGCGGCTGCAATACCGCAATATGCTCCAAAAGTTATGGTCGCATCAGCAAAATGCTTCCGCTTATTTGGCCGACATGCTCGATATGAACTTGCGCCGCGCCGTTTCAGGCAACGATGTTGCAGCCATCGCCACTGCCCTTGCTGATATCCAAAAACAAGTCGAATCTTTCTTTGAACGCCATCCTTACGATGATTTTATGTGGGCTTTTTGGCTCCGCGTGCTGACCGCATACGGCTTAGATTCGGCTTGGGTCAGAGCTGACCCCAATCGTCAGGATATTTTGCGTCAAGCCGGATTTACGGCAGATGCCGAAAGCTGGTTCATGCTGTATTTAACCCAACGCATGAACGATCCAGGGCGCTGGGTGCTGTATGCAGAACATTGTTTGCGTACAGGTCAATTGGGAGAAGCCGTCGAAGCTTATCAAATGGCTTCCCAACTCATGCCGCAGAACGATACCCTTGCCGAACGCGCAGTGATGGCACAAAAAATGGCCAATCATGACACCGCACCCGATACCGCCGAAGCTTTTGAAAAGCCTTATATCGTCAAAGATGTGCCGGGGAATCAAGATCCGAATGCCACCGGGCTGGTATCGCTCATCGATAATCGCGTCGTCCGCATCCTGCCCAATGGCCTGGCTTCGACATTTAATCAAATTGCCTTTGAAATCATCGATGAACAAGGGCTCAAGTCCGTTCGTTCCATGCCCATCAATTATTCCCCCACGGACGAAAAACTTGAAATTATTTCAGTAACAACGACCAAAAAAGACGGAACGGTTCGACGTTTATATAAAACATCCGAATTTAATATGGCTGATGAATCCATCCGCATGTACTATGATCAGCGTCAGCTTGTGATTGAAGTGCCCGATTTGGCTGTCGGCGACCGCATTGAATATCAATTCAAACGTACTCAGACCCAACGTTCATCCAGTTCAGTCAGTTATTTCAGCGACGTTTATCAGCTGCAGACATGGTTTAACCGCCAATGGTCGCGGTATACCATCCTTTCGCCTGCCGATATGCCTGTGCAGCTGCTGCGCCACGATCCTGCCGGCAGCCGGCTCATCGAAACCGCTGCCACCCTCGAAAATAACCAGCAAATCCGGCAATTTGAGGAAAAAAACACCCCGCGTTTTCTGCCTGAAGATAAAATGCCCGGTGCCACCGAAGTCATGCCATTCCTCATCGTTTCAACGTTCAAAAATTGGCAGGCAATCGCCGACTGGTTCCTCGATTTGGCTCAATCCCAATGGAAAGCCGATGATGCCATCCGTTCAGAAGTCGCACGCCTGACCGAAGGTGTGACCGATGAATTTGAAAAACTTAAACGCATCCACAGTTTTGTCGTCAAATCAACCCGTTATGTCGCCCTCGAATTCGGCATTCATGGCCATAAACCTTATCCCGCTGCCCAAGTCTTTGAACGCCGTTTCGGCGATTGTAAAGATAAAGCCAGCTTGCTCAAAGTCATGCTTAAAGAAGCTGGCATCGATTCCGATTTCGTCTTGGCAAGAACACGTCAAAACGGCGACATTTCTATGGATTTGGCCAATCCTTACCTGTTTGATCATGCCATTCTATATGTGCCCAAATACGACCTTTTCCTCGATGGAACGGCAGAATTTAGCGGCACTGGTGAACTTCCCGCACTCGATCAGGATGCCTGGGTCTTTATTTTGAATGACAACGGCAGCTATCGGCTGATCAAAACACCCGTTTCTAAAGCCGCCGACAACGTTTCACACCATGAATGGGTCTTCGATTTGACCCAAGGCGACCGCGTCACCTACACCGACATAGCACGTTACACCGGCTTCTTTGCCCCCAGTTACCGCGAACGCTACCAAATCGACACGCTCCAACGCGAACGCCTTGAATCGGAACTTGCCTACAACATTCCCGGTACCAAAGTCGAATCCCATCAGTTCTCGGATCTGACAAACCTGGAAGCATCCGTCAATCTCGAAATGCAAGCTTCCACTTCGTTTGCCGATATCGTCAAAACAAATGGCAACACCTGGCTCGTCAACCCGACCATCAGCACGACACGCATGACGCAAATGCTTGCCCCATCCGCGACACGCCGTACGCCAATTATCCAAGTCGTGCCCATGCGTTTCGAACAATCCGTTACGCTGATTCTGCCGCCTGATGCACAAGTCACCTTGCCAAACGATACCGCTGAAACAACCGACTTCGGCAGCTACGAAATCAAAATGTCCAAAGACGGCAACCGCCTGACAACAAACGTCACCCTGATCCTCGAAACAATCAAAGTCATGCCCGAAAATTACACCGCATACCTCGATTTCCTACAACGCTACGATCGCAAACTCAATACACAGCTAGCAATCACGGTTGAATCTCAATAAGTTTTTGTAGGGCTCTGCCCCACACCCCGCCAAGGGGCTCAAGCCCCAAGGAACCCCCAAATTTGGGCGTTTTTTGTGGGTTAGCCAGCTACTGTTGCTAAACTTTTTAGGGCGAAATGGGACCCTGTATCCCATTCCGCTTTGGTGGGTTTTAACACTTCTTGAATGCTATCACTTCTTGAATGCTATCGTTTGCAGGATTCCAAAGGGGCTCAGCCCCTTTGGTAGGGTCCGGGGCAACGCCCCGGTGGGGTCCGGGGCAACGCCCCGGTGGGGTCCGGGGCAACGCCCCGGCGAGGCTATTTGCGCGGCGTATTTCGCAGAGCGAAATAGCCGCGCGGCGCATAGCGTATGCCGTTTACGGCATAGCTTGCGCTCTGTATGAATGATTTTGAGTGGATGATCATCAAACTTCCGGCATACAATGTCGGTTAACGAATCCAAATATTGCCTTATGAAACCTTATATTTTCGCCGTATCTTTTATTTTGGCAACCGGTTGTGCTTCGACGCATGGCGCACTTGGGACTTGGCAGGCTTGGCCGACGGAGGCACAAGTAACGGCTGAGACGCATGGTATTTTTGACGAAATGGCGGCGGGACGTCTTGAATCGGCCGCTGCGATGTCGATGCATGCAGTGGAGCCGCAGGATTTGTATTTGAGGGCTGAGATTTCGGCGTTTCAGGGAAATTTGCCGCAGGCGGTAGACCGTTTTGCGGATTTGGTGGCGCGTTATCCAGACAGTGCGTTTGTTTCGGCGGCGGTGGCGCGAATGCTGATGCTGACAGATGCGACGGCGACGCCTTTGGATTGGACAAAAATGGCGGCGTTGCGCACAAATGACCCGTATGCGTTGGCTCGACTTGTCGTGTTGCAGAATAAAGCCATGCGCGGACAGCCGAATCAGGCGGATTTGGTGCACCCCATGGCCATGCCGCTTGCGCGTTGGCGTTGGGTGGGGCCGTTTACGCCCCATGTTCGTACCGGTTTTGCTGCAGTGCAACCGTTTGAAGCCGATGAAAGTTTGGCGAACCAGTATGAAGTACAGGGCCAAACGCTGACAGCTTTTGTGTATCCGGTTGAAAATCAGACTGTGATGGCGGCTGTCAAAGCCGGTGTTTATGCCGGTGAAACTGTGATTCGTGCCGAAAAAGCGATGAAAGCGCTCGTCGTCGTGCAATCTGCGCAGCTTTATGACCTCACGATTGACGGTATGCCGGTGATGCGCCGTGATGTCGCCGATTTTGGGCAAAACACGATTTTAGCGGTGCCTGTTGAATTGCCTGCTGGCGAACATCGCGTCCGAATGAAACTCGGGCTGTCGTCTTCGAAGAATGCGCCGATACGTGTTTGGATGGTGCCAACCGGTGATAGTCGTTTGAGCGATATGATTGAAATGGCTGGTATGGAATCTGCCCCCAAGAAAGGCTTAAAAGTCGGCAAACGCATCGATATTGCCCATGTTTTGGGTTCTGTGATTTCACCTGTGCCGGATGATGCCATGCGCGTATGGCTGGGTGCCATGCAGGCCATTGCTGACGGCAAAGTCCAGATTGCCGATGCGTTGATTCAGGCAAGATTGGCCAAAAATCCTGACGATGTCATGGCGAAATATTGGCGTGCCATGCGATATCGCCTGGATGCCGACCTGGATCCCGATATTCGAAGCGAAAAGGTGATTCAAACTTTGCGCGAAATCAGTGAAGCGGCTCCCGAAATGGCGTATGCACATTTGACGCTGATGCGCGAATTTTTGAAACAGAATCAGCCGAAACAAGCTTTTGAAATCTGGAATCAATGGCGATCTCACATCCCTGAAAATGGTGATACAGCATTGGTTTTGAGTGAGATGACCAAAGCGCTCGATTGGTCTGAAATTTCAGAACAATATACCTTAGATGCGGCTCGTATGACGCCGGACTCGTGCCGTCTTGGTGCCGCTGCGCTTGCCATAGAACACCGCAAACATCAATATACCTCTTATGATGCGATGTCTGAACGTCTGCAGATGTGTCCGTCTGTGATTTATACCTGGGCAAAACTTGAGGCCGATGATGCTGCCGATGCCGACCGCTGGAATCAGGCCATTGCAAAACTCAGTGCCGATTATCCCAATGATGTACGCTTGCGCCTGATGACCATTCAGCAACGCGTCAATGAAGATCCGGCCGGTGCAGTTCAAGCTATGAACGCGCATCTCGATGCTGTTGAAAGCGGCTATTATCCTGCTTTGGCCACCGATGTTGCCCTCGAATTTATCGACAGATTGCGTGCAAAAAATCTCCATGATGAAGCCAATCAAATCTTAAATCGCATGCTTGAGCTTTATCCTGCCGATGAAACACTGCAAAACTTGAGCTTGCAGATTCAAAATGTACGGCCTTTTGAAGACTTGCGCATCGATGGCATGAAAGTCATTCAGGAGTATTTGGCACAAAATCGCAGTGATGCCGGCAGTTCCGTCATGATCCTTGATTATGCGGCCACGCGCATGATGCCGAATGGCGCAAAACTTGGTATCACACACCAGATTTCTCGCGTTTTGAGCAAAGAAGGCAAAAATGAAGTCGGCGAAATTTACCTCCCGCGTGCGGCTTCAGTTTTGAAGATTCGCACGATTAAAGATGGCACGTTTGAAGTTGTGGAACCCGAATCGATCGATTTCAAAGCGAGCATTACGGCACCAAATTTGGCCATCGGGGATTATGTGGAAGTCGAATATGTGACGTTTGAACCGCCAGCGTCGGCCTATACAAACCGCGTTGTCAGCGATGCCTTTTTCTATGGCTCTGACACAAGTCCGCTCGTCAAATCGGCATACGTCTATGAATATCCCAAAGACTGGAAAATCGATGTTATTGAATCGGGTCCTCAAGGGCAAATTCAGACAAATTGTGTCCCCAATGGTGCTTATACGCGCTGTACGGCCTCACGAACCGACATCCCCGTACTGATCACCGAACCGCGTTCGCCTTCCGGCTTTGATATCATCCCCAATATTCAAGTTTATCACCGCTATGATTGGGATGTCGTCCGCACCGGTTTGTTCGAATCCATCACACGCCAGACGCGTATCACTCCTTATGTTGAACGCTTTTTCGCAGGCATTGGCATCCCCGAAAATGAATCGGTCTACGCCTATGCTCGCGCGATTTATGACACCGTCGTTCAGAGTATTGACGAAAGTGAATCTGTAACCAACTCAGACGCAGAATCCGCCACGCGCAGCGTATCAAAAGGCGTGGGTTCGCGTATCATCACGCTCAAAGCCATGTACGATTTGGCCGGCATTCCCAGTTTTTTCGCCCTTGTGCGCTCAGCGATAGCCCCCGAAAACGCAGAAAAACTGCCGTCCTATTACAATAATGCCTATGCCACGATGCTCGTCGTCGAAACGGAAAAAGGCCTGGCTTACGTCCAACCGTCTGAAGATTTTGTCCCATTCGATTTTCTCGGGCTCGATTTTAATGCACAACAAGCCATTCCTATCGATATGAATCGCGAAATTTACACCACGAGACGCGATGATCTCGAAACCATGAGAGCCAATATCGATATTGAATACCAAATCGCAGAAGATGGTTCAGCCAGTGCCAAATCGACTGAAATCATGAGGGGAACGCGCGCACTTATCATGCGCAACTTCCTGACAACCCTCAAAAATGACGACCAAAAAGCGCAGCAAGTCATTCAAAATAGCCTTGCGAATAGCTACGGCCGTATTGAACTTAAACGCCTTGAAAACGAAAACCTTGAGGACAAAAACAGTCCCCTTACCATGTATTACGATTTCGATATCGCCAGTTTTGCCGCGCCAAGCGATGGACAGATTGAAATTCTATCCCGAATTTTTGCCTATCACTTGGTCAAACAATACGCCCCCTTGCCGCCGGAAGAACGCAAATTCGATGTTCTTATTGACAGCGACATCGTTTCAGAACGTACCCTGACTTTCCATGCACCTGCCGGCTACACTTGGCAAACCGATACCCTCCAGGACGTTTCTATTGATACTCCGTTTGGCAAATTCTCGCGGAAAATGACTTTGCAAGGCTCCGATCTCCAATTGTCAGAATCGATCACAATTCTCCCCCAGCGCGTCAAATCCTCACAATACGCCGATTTCCGCGCCTTCTGCCTCGCGGTGGATGAAGCTCAACGCACCGTCATGGTGATGAAAAAGTAATTTTTTCTTGGGGCCCGTCTATGGCTGCGCCATACGCCGGGCATTGCCGGGGCTATGGCTACGCCATACGCCCCGGACCCCATTGGGGCGCTGCCCCAAACCCCGCCGGGGCTTCGCCCCGAACCCCATTGGGGCGCTGCCCCAAACCCCGCCAAGGGGCTGAGCCCCTTGGAACTCGCAATAGATTTGGCGTTTTTCGTGAGTTAGCCGGGTACTATTGCTAAACTTTTTTAGGGCTGAATGGAACCTTGTATTCCATTCAGCTTGGGTTAAACTGAACATCTTGTAAATGCTGACGGTTTTGGGGCTGTGGATAAACTGAGCATCTCTCCCGATGGGAGAGACCGCCCGAAGAGCTGGAGAGGGGGTTGGGGTGAGGCCCCCTTAGAACCTGCGTTTACTTTTTACCTTTAAAAAGGAATCGCTTCTTCGTTCTGATTTAAAACATCCTGATCAACCACGGGGATTTCGGCACGACGTTTGGTCGAAAGAAAAGTAATCCGTTCCGCAATGACAGCATGAGAAATGCGTTTTTCACCATCTTTTTCGTAACTACGCGTATCTAATCTGCCTTCAATGCAACAAAGATCACCTTTTTTAAGATGTTGATGACAAATAACCGCTTGTTTTCCAAAAGCGCAAATCTTATGCCATTGCACTTCAGATGTACCGTCTTTGTGCACAGTATTATTGCTCAAACTAAAACGTGTCACATCTGTTTTCCCGCCGGTTTTGAATTCGGGATCTTGTCCAAGACGGCCAATAATGATGGTTTTATTATATGTGTTTGCCATGATAGTTCTCCTGTTTTAATTTAGAAAATATGGGATGAGTAAGCAAAACTTTCAGCAGATATCTATGTTATAAAAATATCATAATAATAAATAGATAGCTGCTGTCAGATTAAAACGGCTGGTTTTGAGAAATGACAATATCATGAATACAGGCGTAGATATTATCATCCCATAAAACAAAATCAGTTTGATATAATGCGGCCATAAAGACATAAATACATGACGACCAGGTGAATCTCGTGGAATCATGACAGCTCCTTTTATAGGTAAACGAATCCCCTAATTTGAAACGCTATAAAGATATTAATGGCAGAAACTCATCGTGAAGTACAAGCGTCATGCAATTGCTAACTTTGGGAGATTGACGGGGCAAAGTCAGCAACGCATGCGCTCTTACTTATAAAATGGGGCAAAAATTTAAAAAAAGTGCAAAAAAAATGCAAAGCATGCTTTTTTTATTTGCCCTGAGTATTTTTAGAAAAAATCCATCCATGCCGTATACCGTATGTACTGACATAAACAGGCAAATGGATGGCATTCGTCAGACGATTTACGAGCAATTGCCCGGCTTGCGATGCCGGTTGTTCTACAGGAACATTCGGCATGATACGTTTTCCCTCCACATCGCCGGGATTCTGGATATGGAGTGTTTCCATGGCATAAGTGATCACAGAACTGCCTGCAGCAATTATGTAAGCAAGCGAATAAGATGTCGTCACATTCTCAAGTGCTGTCATCATTTCACTTAAAACATCTTCGGTATCATTTTGAAGCATATCGAGAATCTTATGCTGTCCAAAACTAAAACTATGCGCATAAGGCACCGTACCATCAGATAAAATGATGGAACATTCTGTGGAACTTCCGCCCGAATCGATGAGCAAGAAAGATTGTTTGGGAAGCATTGCCACAGCTTTAGAATGCATGATCCCCAGACGTTCATATTTCGCTTCTTCATCAGGGGTCAGAATATCCAGTTCGAGTCCTGCCGAAGCAAACATTTGTAATATCAAATCCTGGTTTGCTGCTTTTCTCAAGGCCTCTGTCCCAATACAATGATGAGATATCCGTGAATGTACTTGGCCTGAAACTTCCTGAATAATCTCTAAAACCGCAGAGATATTCTTTTGAACAATCTCCAAATCCATCGAACCGTCTGATAATAAGTGTTTGCCCAATTTTGTAGAAACACGCCAATTCTTGACGATTACACCTTGTGCATTGACCCACGATGCTTTTGTTGCATTTGAACCAATATCAAAAATAAGCTGAGTCATCAAAGGATTCCCTTCCATACGTTTATAAAGCATTGACAATATATAAGCGTCTTCTACAATATATTATTTTTCTAACAATTTAAATCTTACACGCCAAACACCGTTATTCCAATCTGAGGAGATAATTTTAAAAGGTGCAATTTCACGTGTATTTTGGACATGAGTACCGATACACACGCAGACATCATAATTCCCAATTCGCACCAGTCTAAGCGTCTGGCTGACATCTTCCGGCAGTTTGCTCAAATCGATATCTGCAGGAACCTCAGAACGATCTACAAATTCAATCGTGACATCCAATTGCGAATGAATGACATCATTGACACGTTTTTCAATTTCTTGAATTTGAGCATCTGTTGGAGCTGCTTCCAAAAAATAATCACATTTGCTTTTTTTTCGTTCAATATGCGCATTTTTTGAACGTTCGCAGCCAAACATATCGACCATTGTCTTGTTCAATATATGTTCGGCCGTGTGCATCGGAGGATATTCACTTTTATGATGTGCATTGAGAACGGGAGTATCTGTCATGATTTTATCCTATATAAGCTCAGCCCCTTGATGAGATGGCGACAAAAAACAGTAGAAAATACAAATCGTTAAGCTTATCAAGGCGAAATGAGATACAGTGTCCCATTCCGCCCCTAAACGTTAGCCTTGAGTTCCAGTTAAACCTACAAAATACGTAAGTTCCCATTGTGGGTTCCAAGGGGCTTAGCCCCTTGGCGTGGTTTGGGACGGAGCCCCAAAAGAACTTTGCATCCCCCCAGGACCATTAATCATGAGGTAAAGTTCCACGAACGGAACGCAAATAAGCATACGGCGTCGCCATCATAAAATTAGACACTCGCGAGGTATAAATATCAGCATGCTGCTCCATCTGACGCGCCATCATGCTCTTGTCATTGCCTGTACGCATCAGCAACCCCCATGTTTCATTATAATATTTTCCTGCGGCCATCGCGCGCGGTGCAATATCAGCCTCAAGCGTTTCTGCTTTCTGACGGAGTTGGGTCAATTCTTTGACGAGAATATCATGTTGAGCCCCCCCTGCCACTCTATCACGCTGAATTTCAAGTCGTTTTTGGGCAATTTCGATATCCAATTGTTCCAGCTGATGCATCAAGTCTTCTAATGTTTTCAAATCTGCTTCATGCTGTTCTAAAATATCCATTTCTTCTTCGAGTTCACGCATAATCAAGCAGGTTTTCCAACGGCGAACCGCTTTAGATATATTCACATCTGAAAAAACATGATCGCCAGCATAAAGAATATCATTTCCGCCAAAACCAAGCCATGACTCGACCAATCCGGCATTGCCAGACTCATAAACTTTATGTTCAGAACGGATTTCGTGAACAGCACGAAGCAACCCATCTTCGCCTGTTACTTCATATATGGGAGCATCTTGCGTAAAAAATGCAGGTTTTCTTGCCGAAACAATGACCAAATCAAACAAATCTGTCCAATGTTCACCTGAATTCATATAAGGATGACAGCAGAATTTCATCATAGCATCCGTAAATTTCCAGTCTGAATTGGTTATCAGCATCACTTTTTTATCGGCCTGTTTCTGATCGCGCAGTGTTTGAACCACATCGGGATCCACATCAATATATTTTTCAGGCTCGGCCATGATAACACGTTTCATATCCCCTTCGAGATGGGCTTCATCCAATTCACGTCGAATCACTCTTGCAATATCTGCATAAGAAATATGCATGGAAAATAATCCGGCATCACAAGCTTCCACCGCATGCGCATACATACAAATCTCAGATAAAGAAAAGAATGTATTCACAAAAGCCCATCGCGACTGACTTAAATCAATATAATCATGATGATATATCGATTTTATGGCATCAAATTCGAGCATTTTAAAACCATGCATGGCTTTTTTGACATATCCAAATCGATTTGCCTTCACAATATTGCCATACGCCATATCGATCACAAGACCACGCATGCCAAAGTTTTCATCAAATTCAACATCAGCAACCGGCCATCCCAGTTCTACAAGGCGCTGACGCAAAAAATGAAAAGCAAGTGCTTCCCATCTTTTAACGTGATAATGAACTATTGTATAATCCATATCATAGCCAATAGCGCGCACAGAGCGCATATTGAGCGTTCTATTGGCAAATACTCCTCGAGATGATTTCATGACTTTAGCTCCTCAATAAAAATGTCAGATAAAGATGATCTTTTAACACGCTGGCTGAACCAACGCGATATCGCCAATCGTGCCATGGCTCAAAATGCCTCAGATGTCAACGTCTCACGACATCAGAATCCTCCCAAACATAAATCTTCTGCTCAAACAACACCTCAAAAACCACCTGCACACCTGGCATCGCCACATCTGACAGGAAAACTGGCAGATCATCTGGAGCAACAAGCACCACGCATCATTCAAAATGCCACACACCAGTTTTCATCTGAAAATATCCCATGGACTGCCGAAGATTTACCCACTCGCGCGGCCATTACAACGGCTTTGATCCTCACAAGCCATATCATCCGATTCGCCAATACCAAACTTTCTGCCCAACATCTGATACAAGCCCGAGACAGCCTCCTGCGCAGCTTTAAAGCCGACGATGCCGTTTATATGGAAGTCGAAGCCTACGAACTCCTTCAATGGCTAGCTGCGGCCATCGACAACAATTGGCAGCCTAAAACTTCATACAACGAACAAAATACTATTGCCGAAACCTCCGAAGACGCACTCATCCAAATCATTTCCAATGCCATCCACTATCAACATGATTTGGAAATGAAATATTACACGGGCTCAAGCGGCAAATTCTCTAAAAGGAGAATTACACCTATAGAAATTACCGCAGAAAAATTTCTCATCGCCTATTGCCATCTGCGGCAAGAAGAACGCGTCTTCCGCCTCTCACGCATTGTAACACTCTGCCCTGCTGATAATGCCCCCGAACATGCCCCAAAACTCTGCTATCCCAGCCTGTCAGACACCACACTGCCTCCTCTGCCGCAAACACCTTCCACAGAAATGCCGCAGATAACCCCCACACACTCCAAAACAACACACTCCACTTCCAAATCCCACAAAAAGACATCCAAAACGCCACAACACTCAGTACAATCTCAGTCACCGCAAAACACTGACATTCCCAAAACATCCAAACCCAATAAAACAAAGAAAAAATCTGCGCCCAAAACAACATCAACGACGCAATCCCCTACCCTCTTTCCCTTGTTTCCTGAAACTCAACCTGAAACACCTCCCCAAAACACCCCAAAAAAGAAAACACACCAACGCCTTTTACCCGGATTAGATGAATCATAGCCCAATCTGCCCTATTTCTTCACAAGAACTATCACACCTGGGGCTTGATACGTCCTTGTGATGCGGCTATTTGCTGCGCAAATACGCCGCATGGATGCGGCAAAATGCCGCAAGCCGCTATGCCTGACGGCATACGCGGCTTTATGGTTCTACAGTGCCACTTGACCTGCAATCCGGATAAAGCCCCACAAGGACTTTGCATACCTATTGATGAGAAAAATGATGCTTCTTGAATTTATTGCCCATGCCACTTTTGTTATCACGCTTCACGACGGCCGCCGAATCCTTATCGATCCCTATCAAGGCATGAGTTTTCAAGGACGATTCAATTATCCGGCATTTCAAACATCTGCCGACTTTGTACTCATCACCCACGAACACCTCGATCACTGCTATCTCGGAGATATCAGCAATATCCCCGTTGTCGTACGCCACCAATGGCATGACCACGGACTTTCGGTCCACTCTGTCTTTGCATGGCACGACAGATTCGGCGGCACCAAATTCGGCGGCGGCGTCCAAATGAAAATTATCGAAGCCGAGGGCTTGCGGATTGCCCATTTAGGCGATGTCGGCGAAGACTTAAGTGATACTCAAATCAAAGCTTTGGGCAAACTCGATGTCCTGATTCTGCCCATTGGCGGTTTCTACACCATTGACGGCGATGCAGCCGCCTCTTTAGTGCAACGCCTTCAGGTGCGCACCGTTATCCCATGCCATTATAAGACAACATTATGCGACCTGCCCATCGAAGGACCAGAACGATTTTTGACGCATTTTAAAACACAAATCACCTGCTTGAATCAAAACTCAATGCTTTTAGGCACACAACCTGAAGGCATTGTTGTCATGCGCGATAAATGGCACATCCATGCCCCTGCTTTATGCACCGCCTGAACCCCCACGACATGCAGGCTGATGAAATGTTTTCAAGAGTTCCATACTCGAACTCTGTGGATGAACTTTCCAGACGGATTATGAAACGTTGTATTGGGAAAATCACCAACGGATACACGATGGAGACTACTGGTAATTATGCTGAAAACAAGTTGATTGAGGGGTACAAAGGACTACGTGAGCTGAAAGTACAACCTTTTCGTCTCATCTATCGGATTTGTACAAAATATGGGCATGACGGTGTGAATAAAAAGACTGTCGTATGTTTGAGGTACTTTCGTAAGCAGACGCAAAAACTGACTCAACAGGACAAAGAAAACGCGCTTCAGGCGTTTTCTCAGTGGAGGGAATCTGAGATGAAAACTAAAAAATACACACGTGTGGAAACTGATAACAAGAAGCGCAGAACAACCTACGTTACAAAAGATGAGAAAGTTTCACAGGCTTCACTTCCACCTGAAAGCGAAACTGACAATATTATTGACGAAATGCTGTTAGAAGGCTGTTATGTAAGTGACTTGTTTGAAAGATTTGGTGTTGAGTTTCATGAACCGTGAGTAGGATATGTCTGAGTATTCAACAGAATTTATGGAATGGGTGATAGACTGAGTGATGCCTTTTCATGTACTGCTTCACTCCGCCCCACAACGCTTCGCCCGAGTTTTATTCAGATATTCCTTAAGCCGAATATTTGAAATATAACAACACAATTTGATCAGAAAATGGGTTGTTATGGAAAAGTCTGGACAAACGGCTTATTGTTCAGATATTCCCCCAAAAAGCCCCAAGAAAAAGATTCCCAAATCGGCAGAGCCCTCAAATAAAAAGGAGAAAATCATGACGGCAGAAAAGACCTTATTTCAGATTGACATTCGTTATGACGAACCGGCCAATGGTGCAGAAATGCAGGCGCTGGCGGATGAATTGGTGCGTCGTGGTCATACAGTCCATGTCAAAAAATACTCTCCCAAAGGGAGTTTTGTGGATGATTTGACGCGTTCTGCCCGTGATTTTAAGGAGTTGGCTGACAATGTTCGCGGCGTCGCCGAAAACGGCATGCAGATGCTGCGCGGCATGGCCGAAGCCTTTGTCAAACCCGTGGATGTGGGCTCAAAGCCGTCGGAGAACAAGCCGGCAGACAGTGTACAACCCCAGGCAGATGATGCCAAACCGGCGGAAGCCCCCAAAGAAGGAGCTGCGGCTTTTGAAAATGTCGGGGGATTTGATGATATTGGGCCGGCGGCAGCTGCTGCCAGCCGTGCGGCTTCCAATCAGGCGGTCATTGTGACGTGTCCCGAAGCCCTTTCAGATCAAAATATGGATGCCATGCGCATCGGTCTGATTCCCAAAACGGCGCTGGATCGCACGTGGCAGCCGGCCGGACTCGATGCCATGGTCATACCGCATGCGGCATTCCGTCCGTATCTTGAAACGATTCACTGGAACCCGGAACATATTTTTGAAGGCGGTTATGTCGTTGTCAAAGACGATTGTCCGTCCAAAAACCGCGAATCAGCTCAGGCGCATTTCCAGCTCAAGCGCGAAGCCGGTCCCGTGGTGCTGGTGATGGCCAACGGTATTCAAAATGCCGATCTTCAGGCGATGATGATTCAGCTGTCGTTATTGAAAATGCCGATGCAAGTCTTTTTCTATCATGCCGGTGACAGCTACAAAGCCGAGCAGCTGCGCGGACTTGCCCAAAAGTTTGCCGTCAATGCGCGGATGTTTGGCCGCGTCACAGCTCTGCCCGATTATCTGGCCATGGCAGACATTGCCGTTGCTCATGTGACCGATGACAATATCCAGCTTTTGCAAAATGCCGCCGTGCCGATGGTTATTTTGGCTGCCAAAGATGTGCCTGCAAAAGTCAATTTCCTGAGTCATGAACGTGCAGCACTTGTTGCGCCCGAAATTTATAAGCTTTCAGC
>JAGBXG010000095.1 GCA_017629415.1 Pseudomonadota bacterium
CGCCTGACGGCGACATACGCCATGCGTTTGCGCGGCTATGCCGCCTGACGGCGACATACGCCATGCGTTTGCGCGGCTATGCCGCCTGACGGCGACATACGCCGCGATGAAAACAAATCACGGCTGAATTGCAGCCGCCACAAATGTCCGAAATGCCCGGCGAATATCTATTTTTTGCCACATATTTGAAATATTAGCCGGAATTTCAGAAACTTTACGGATATTGAGCACTTGAGCAAGCCCCTCATCCTGCGCAGATTCAGAAAAAATGATGGCAGCAGACTGTCTTTCATCCTGTTTCTTAAGGTCATTTTGAAATTTTGAGATTTCAATATCTTCATCAAACAAAAAGACATCAGCAGGCTGAAAACCGGCAGCTCTAAGTACACGTGCCATATATTGCCATGCATCTTCCACTTCGTTTCTGCCGTCAAACCAAAGACCAAAGCGTACCGGTGCAAAGAAAACCACAAATCGGTTGTTTTTACAGTGTGTTCTGAGCGTATCAATTAAAGATTCATTCACAGACATGCGTCCATCCTGAGCCCATGTCATTAATTTTTCAGCCGCCACATACACTGTTGTCATTGCCATTCCCTCCATGGAAATCAAAGTCATGTACAGTGTAAAAGGATTTGTGATTGCTGCAAATTTTTAGGTTGTGTTACGCATTTATCGCGCGACATACAAAAAGTTCTTTTGACGTATTTTCTTATTCGTAGTTTCTGCTGTTTTTTGCCGCAGAATGGATGTGATTTCGAGAAAGCAAGGCATGAAAGGAGGGAGCGTGCCAGCGCACGTGACCGACGGGAATGACGCAGCTGACGAAGAAAGCACGCCATTCTGTCGAGTAAAAAAGGGCTTTGCCCAGGACCCCACCAAAGGCGCTGCCCTTTGGAATCCCGCCAAAGGGGCTCAAGCCCCTTTGGAATCCCAAAATCATGGGCGGTTTTCGTGAGGTGAATCATTCGTATAGCACAAGTGAAATTAACTTCATAGACGGGGGATTATTAAGCGCTTACCACGAAACAGCCGCCAAACAAAATAATGAAATGATATATTTTCTCATGATAATGCCTGTTATTTCTATACATTTTCTACTATCTGAGTATTGACAGTATCCAAAATACAGCCACATATAAATATAGCATAAATTTCTCTGTATCTCAAATTTACACTCTCCATCCTGAGTCCACCTTTATCTGCACATCTCATAAAAAAGCCCGAGCATCTCTGCTCAGGCTCTGGATTTACTTCGTATCGCTGTTGATGGCACACGCATTGGAATATTTGGCACCTTCCGGCGGGTTGGCACAGCCTTTGGGGGTGAATATTACGTTATATTTTGGAGGTTCATCACCTGAAGGCTCTGTATACTCTACATTAAGGCACGGTGTAACATTATGCACATCCAATTTGTTATTATTACAAGTTTGAATTACTCCAAAATTATTATTGATAACAATGCTTAATTTCCAGTCTGCAGCACACACTTGTTCCTCAAATTTATCAAGACAATCCGCAACCGTTTCTGATTTCCAATAATCACAAATTGAATCTTCAACTTCAGAAGTTTTCAATTTAAACCACCTATCTAATTTATTGTTAAAATCAGTATAATCGTCTAGTTTGCTAAGCTCTTTCATAAATCCTAATACAATATATTTAGAGCGTTCACACTCTAATTCTCCAAATTTGTCTGCAGTCATATTCACACATAGATTTTGATTGCATTCAACAGCTTCTGCTTTTTCAGGATGACAATAAGGATAATTGGAAATTTCTATTACTTCTTGATCCAACTGTTCTTCCCACGTTCCTGTTCCTTTTGTAGGCCAAAAACCATTTTTACATGTCAAAACAACAGCATTATCACCATCACCATCTTCTATACATTTTTTATCTCCATCAATACATTCACCATCTTTGCACTCAAGTTTGTCATTAGAACACCCATATGCACATGTTTCTTTTAATTTATAATATCCTTTTGTACATTGATAAATATGACCGTCATTTATCATAGTGGAATCACCATTGAGCGGAGTATTACTAATGTCGTTTTCATTGTTATCTTGAGATGTATTATTATTGCCTTCATAATTATCGTCTCTGCTCTTTTCAGATAAACACTTAAATTCATTGTCATCATCCGTAGATTCGCATTCAAAACAAGTGAGTTTCTTTGAATCACATCCATATGGACATATTGTTCTTTTCCATTTATTGTCATTTTGACATTCTCTAATATAGTTTGTACACTTTCCTTCGTCATCACATTCTTCATAACATTGTACCTCGTTCCCAAAACATTCTACACACTTTATTAAATTAGCATCGCATACCAGATCGTGATCATCACACTTCATTTCACCACAAACACATCTATTATCAACATCAAAATCAAACACCCCGCCACTATCAATACATCTTTGTACAGCAATTGAAGAAGAGGAAGAAGGCTTAAAAACTCCTTCAGTTTCACAACCTGAATGCATTAAAATGATTAAGAACATACAAAATCCAATTTTTTTATACATATCTTAACTCCTTTTATTAAAATCTAACTTGAAGTGAAGCTTCATTGAGTGACATACTAAATGAGACATCAAAGTCATCAGAAGAAGGTTCCATTCGGACATATCGATATCCCCCGATACCCGCTAAAATTGCGCCAGCAATTGCGGCTCCGATGCCAACCCCAAACAGAATGGCACCAGAATCGTATGTATTATTTTCCCTACTTATAACTATATCTGTATTTCCATTAAGCAGTTTATTATCATTATCATCAGTTTTAGTCATCTCTTTATAACTATATTCATCTTTGTCCATACCAAGCACCATCATTGTTCCCCCCAAAACACTCAGCACCACGCCGGTGATGCCAATGCCGGCACCGGTCCACATCATGATTTTGGTATATTTATCGTCTTCATCGGATTTGAGTTGATATTGTTGGATGGTTTTATCTTTAGACTGAATGAGTTTTTGATAGGCAGAGTCTGTATCGCCGTTTAAAAAATCGATGACTTCGGGATGTTGGGTTTCATACAAAGCAAACCACATACGTTTCATCAAATCTTCGTCTACGGTAAACTGTTTGGTATTTTGGGTTGCGATGGTAAAATGATGAAAAGCGTTGTGATTATCGTTCTTTTTTCGGTACAGCATGCCGGCTGTATAATGCACAGAGGGCACATTGGGACAAATTTCATCGAGTTTTTTGATGGTGTTCAGGGCTTGATCGTATTGACCGTCTTTGGCTTCCTGATTCATCTGAGCAACGAGGGTATTCCATTCGGCGTTTTCGGTTAACGTCATACAGGGATCGGCTGCTAAAGCTTCTGAGGCTGCAAGGCAACTTCCTGTTATCGTGGCAATTAAAGCCATGGACATCAAACTTTTGTTCATAAACTCCCTCAAATACCGATATGCCATCCATGTACAACGACAAATGATTCGGCATTGTCAAAAAAAAGGACAACGCGCCATAGACTGATACCTCATAGTACAACGAACAAATACGTTTGTCATTGTCATAGGCTTCCTGCCTATTTTGCGCCATTCCCTGGCTTTTTTACAAGTGAACTCAGATCATGCAGATGCAAGTCCATCATCTTACTATCATAGTACGATAATTTCTCCAAACCTTTGGCATGTTGACCATCATCTAAAACTTCATCTATTCTGACAATGATATCAATGGTTGGCAATTTCTCAAAACTCTGTCCTTCGCTCAGTAAGTGTACATCCAGCAAGCTCGCCTAAAACCTTGCGCTTACAGGTGCCACGCCTTGTGGCAACTGCGGAACGATGAACAGATAAAGCTGCCAGCCATGAGGAAACAATCTGTGACAAAATCCGATGCGTATCGCCCTTTGGCGATAGCAAGCGGCAGCCGGCCGTATGCGCAAGCATAGGCCGGCTCAGGTGTGCCGTATGCGCAGCATAGGCCACCGCATCCAATGCAAATTCGTCTTTATTCAAACGGAATCATCGCAAGAATAACTTTAAAATGGATGGCAAAACAAATGACGTGAAATATGACGAGGGTTGATTATTAAGGCAGAATCGTTCAGATAAGGTTTGTCCGGAAAAATCCGGTTCATTAGACTTCGTTTTTTGGGTGATATGGATGAAACAAAAATATTTTTGGGCATTATGGACACTTGCAGCAACAGCTTCTGCTTGTTCTCCTGTACAGCGGTGTTATCAGAATGCCGATTGTGAATCGCCAATGGTATGTATGCCGGATGGGGAATGCGACTATAAATGCCGGTATGACGTGGAATGCGGCAATGGTTTTGTCTGTGTCGCACATGAATGTAAACCGCAATTAGCAGGCAATCTCAAATGCCCAAAAGGCATGGCACCCATTCAAAACACGTATTGTATGGACCAATATGAAGCCTCTCGGCCGGATGCGACTTCGCGTTCAGCTGGCGAAGACTCTTCGATGGCCATGTCACGCCCCGGCGTCATGCCTTGGCAAGTGGGCAAAGATAATGCCGCCGCTAAAGCCGCCTGCGAAGCTGCCGGAAAACGTCTCTGCACACCTGCAGAATGGGAATTCTCGTGCCATGGCACAAATCATACCGTTTACGGCTATGGCAATGATTATGAACCTGAAACATGCAATGGTTTGGAATCCTTCGGAAAAAATAATTTCCATCTGGTGGCGACAGGGACTTTTAAAAATTGTCATAACGGCTGGGATATCTATGACCTTAACGGCAATGTTTGGGAACATACCGCCAACGGAAATGCCAAAACCGTGCGCGGCGGCGCCTATAACTGCGCAGATTCCCCCACAAATCACCAATGTTCTTATGTGCCGAATAATTGGACACCCTCAGCATTAGGTTTCCGATGCTGCAGTGACGGCATTGTTGAAGAAGAAACCCCTGAACCCGGCACTCCTGAACCCGGCACCCCAGAACCCGGCACCCCAGAACCCGGCACACCAGAACCCGGCACCCCAGATCCCGGCACCCCAGATCCCGGCACTCCTGAACCCGGCACCCCTGAACCCGATCCCGGCACTCCAAATCCCGATCCCGGCACACCAGAACCCGGCACACCAGAACCCGGCACACCAGAACCCGGCACCCCTGAACCCGAAACACCGCAATATGCTTGCCCGGATGATATGGTCCTTATCACTTACGGCGATTTTGCGGCATGCATGGATCGTTATGAAGCCGCACGTTCGGATGCCACTGAAAACTTTGGAGGCGCATCGACCATGCCTGTCAGCAAAGCCGGTGTACAACCCTGGTATCGTCCCACATTCGAGGAAGCCGTTGCCGCATGTCAGTCTGTCGGCAAACATCTGTGCAATGCTGACGAATGGAACGCCGGTTGCGCCGGCACAGACCATAAAAAATACCCTTACGGCAATACCTATGATCCAACGATTTGTAATGGCATAGATGCTTATTGTGCCTGTGACAGTTCATCTTGTGCCGAAAGCAATGTCTGTCCTTTTGCCCATTGCTATTTAAGCTGCGGTTCCAATCTGCGCATCATGCCTACAGGTGCATTTGAAAACTGCACCAATGATGCCGGGGCTTACGATATCAGCGGCAATCTTTGGGAATTTGTCGACGATGGCACGGGTCAGCCTTCAGTTCGCGGCGGTGCCTATAATTGTATTGATTCGGAAAACTTGCATCAATGTTCAACAATTATGCCGGTAAACAGTATCAATGCCTACGGTTTCAGATGCTGCAAATCCCCCGATATCGTCGATAATGCCGATGAAGTGCCTCAGGCACAGAATATTTCTCCCACAAAAATCATAAATTTCTATCATAAGTTCCAAGAGGCTCAGCCGCCGGAATCGTTTATCACCAGTCCCCATCCCATTTACGAAA